>JALZNB010000528.1 GCA_030857905.1 Actinomycetota bacterium | reverse complement strand
GTGGTACACCGAGGTAGTTCATGGCGGGGATGTCGGGTGCCTGCCGGACCTGACCACCTTGGGCCAGGATGGCCGTGTCCATGGCCATCGAGTCCCGCACGTGCGCGTTGACCCGACTCTCGCGTTCGAGCAGGCCCATCAGCTGACCGAAGAAGCTGTCGCCGTGGGTATCCTTGATGTATTGATCGGCATCCCACTCTGCATCGGCTCGTAGCTCCTCCCGCGTCCTGACCGATCCAACTTGGTTGATCTTCGGCTCCCCCGCCATCACGCCCCTTCAACCGATCTCACGGCAATTTCGGCTCAATCAACTCAGCGATTTTCATCGCGATCTCACACGACCGCGCATCCGTCCCGGCCGACGCGGAAGCGGACACGATTGCGGTCGTAGAAATCTCCATCGTAATGGCGCAACTGATCCCAAACATGGATTGCAACGCTTTGTGCTTCCCTACGATCGGCACCGACTTCACGCCAATATTGCTGGCCTCGACACTGTCGAGCCCCAGCCGATAGAAAACATTAACTCCCGCAGTAAATCCGTCTTCGCTGAATTGACATGAGCGGCGATCGTCCAGGTCCTTGGGTTTCGGAGTGCTCTTCAAACCCAAAGTGCCACGCTCCGCATCCGACAACAGCGAGCATGGGGCAACGCCGTCCAGGGGCGACTCCGATGACGGGGTCGCGACTGAAGGTCCAGCCGTGGACGAGCCCCGTTGCGGCTTGCTTGCTTCTGTCGCGGCCGGTGTCTCATCAGGCACTGGGGCGGCAGTCCCCGGCGCTTCCGTTGAGCACCCGCCGACCACAATCGCGGTCACTGATAACGCGACGATCTTACTCCACAACGCGGTCACCTCGGCCCACCATCCAAGTTGCCCAGAGAAGCACGGTTGACTTGCTCGGTCTCTTCGTAGTTCGCCATCGACAATCGAATGGCTTCCTCGGCCTTGGTCAATGATTCCCGCAACTCTCGAAACCGAGTGAGGAAACCCTCCCCGTCCGTGGCGACTTGCACCATGAAAGGCGCCATCACCTCGCCGCCTTTCAACCGACCCAGTGGCGGCCGCTGAGATATGAACTGCAAATTCTCGGACTGATCCTGCATCTCGCCGACAAAACGTTTAATTACATCCAGGAGGGCGTCGCCGCCTTCTTTGCTTACTTCGACCTGACCCGTGGCCGCCGCGTGGGCGAAGCCCTGCATGCCGTCGTAGAGGGAGCCGCCCACCGTCCCTGAAGCGCCCAGATCCTCCGTCACCGTGACCTCCCCGTCACTGAACGTGCGCAGGGAACGATACCAGCGTCACTTTCACGGACGACGCCGTATGAAGAACGTCAGCGGCCCTCGGCTTGTTCAGCGGGAACCCCTAGGTTGCCCATCAACCCATTGCGCCGTCCGGTGAACCGTCAGGCGGCGCACACGCGCAATCCATGGCCACGCTGACAACCGTGGCACCGTCAGCGGATACCCGCGAGGCGATGACCCTCGCACGCGAACCCGTGATGATGGCGGCCCTGCCGGGGTCGAGCACGTGCGCGACGTGGGGCGTGACACCGAATTCGTCGGCGATGGCAGGGAGCAGACCAGGGGCCGACCCGATGACGCACAACACATCCGAGCTGTCGTCACTCATCGTTTGTGGACGCTCGCAGCTTGGCCAAGGCCAGTGAGGTCGCCTGGGCCAAGCGCTCCAAGCCTGCCTCGCTGGTGATCAGTTGGACATCGCCGTGTGGACCGCCGATCTCGAACTCGGCCTCGCCTCCGCACAGGACGTGCGTGATGGTGCAGTCGCCGTCGAGCCTGACCCACGCACTGACACTGGTTCCGTAAATCAACACGATCGCCGCCTTCTTGGATGCGCCCACAATCGCGCAGTCAACATTGATATGATGGTTGTCGCTGGTAGCTCACCAGCCGTCATCACGGTACGATGCGAACATAAATACTGCGCGCATCATCAGCGTTAGTTCACACGATGGGGTGAATCTGTGGCAATCGGACAGCGGCGGACCGCCGACCGAATCCAGGTCGGCGCCACGATCAAGCGGATGCGTCTGGACGGGAAAGTGACCCGTGAGCAGGCGGCGGACGCGTTGGGATGCACCACCACGACTATCGGCAACATCGAACAAGGCCGTACCAAGATCAGCCACGGCGATCTCACCCTGTTGATGAATCTCTACGGTGTTCCCGAAGATCAGGCCGCCGACTTGATCGAAGTGAACCGGGAAGCCCGTCGTGCGGTCACCAGGCTCGCCGGTAGCGCCGACATCTATCCGCACCAGCGTCGCGCGGCCGATTTGATCAAGGCCGCACACCGGATGCGCTTCTACAGCCCCGAAGTGTTCCCCGGCCTACTTCAGGACGAAGGCTATGCCCGCGCGATCATGGCACCGACCGGGCACATGAACAGCGTTGTAGAGAACCGTCTCAGCTTTCGGCTGGGACTCGGCGAAGTCCTGGCCCGCACCGAGCAGCCGCCGTTGCAGCTGTGGGTTGTCGTCGGCGAAGCTGCTCTGCACAAGAACATCGGCGGACCGGCAGTGATGCGCAACCAGCTACGGCACGTTGTCGCGCTGTGCCGAGCACGTCCGAACATCGCGGTGCAAGTGCTTCCGTTCAGCGCTCGCGAGCACTACCTGCTCGGTGCGACGGTCACGATCTACACCTTCGACATGGCCATCCCGGAGATCGCCAGCATCGACACCACGATCGGCGAATACTTTCTCGACCGCGACTCGGCGGTGTCGGAAGCGATCGGCAAGTTCGACGATGTCCGCACCAAGGCCTTCGATCCGTTGACGAGCCTGGATATGATCGAGGAACGCGCCCACAGCAAGTGAATCGAGCGACGAGATGCCTTTGCAGCGCAACACTTGGACCAAGTTCTCTGACAACGGCAACAACTGTGTTGAGGTCATGTTGACCGACACCGAGGTGTTGGTCCGCAACTCGACCCGGCCGGACGCGGGTTCGATCGCGTTCACCTTCGCCGAATGGGACTCGCACACCCGGGGCCAGAAGCTCGGTCACTTCGACCTGCCCGAGGGCACCCTCTAGTTCGGCGCCAGCCGGGTGTGGCGGTCGTGCACCCAGTCGCGGACGCAGGGCCAGGGGCCGTAGCCGGTCTTGGTGTCGAGGGCGCCGCCCGCGGGGATGACGTCCAAGTCGATCTGCAGGGTCGCGGCCATTGTCACGGCTTCGGTGACCGGGAGGTAGGCGTCGTCTTCGCCGACCACCAGTTGAGTCCACGGCGAGGCTTGGCGTAGGCCCGCCGAATCCCAGGGCGCGGGCGCGACCGGCGACTGGCAGGCCGCGCCGAGTGGAGCCGCCAGCAACACCGCGTCGACGCGGGCCGCGGGGTCGAGGATCGCTCGGGCCGCGTGGTGCAGCCAGAGGGTCGCGCCGAGGGCGTGGGCGACGACCACTCGTCTGCCCTGGGGGAGGGCGTGCAGGTGATGGGTTCAGCTCGGCCAACCACACGTCCAGCGACGGCTCGTCCGGGTCGCTGAATACCGGTGACTCGACCGTGGCACCCGCGTCGGCGAGTTCGTGGGCGAGCCAGCTCAGCCAGTGGCCGGGTCCGGCGCCGGTGGGGCTGTGCACCAGCAGCACCGACGGCCGCGTCTGAGCGGGCTCGACCACGAGATCAGGCCGACTTCTCGCGGCGCTCCCGTCGAGACGGTTGGCGGGACACGATCGTCGGGTTCACGTTGTCCCGAACGGTCTGCTCGGTGATGACGACCTTGGCGACGTCCGTGCGGCTCGGGATGTCGTACATCACCGACTGCAGGACTTCCTCCAGGATCGCGCGCAGGCCACGGGCACCGGTGCCGCGCAGGATCGCCTGGTCGGCGACCGCTTCGAGGGCTCCCTCGGTGAACTCGAGTTCGACGCCGTCCATCTCGAACAGTTTCTGGTACTGCTTGACCAGGGCGTTGCGCGGCTCGGTGAGGATCTGCACCAACGAGTCCTTGTCCAGGTTGCGGACGCTGGCCAGCACCGGCAGTCGACCGATGAACTCCGGGATGAGCCCGAACTTGATCAGGTCTTCCGGCATCGTGTCGGCGAACTGGTCGGCGGCGTCGAGATCGGCCTTGGACCGGATCTCCGCGCCGAAGCCGAGACCGCGCTTGCCCGCCCGGTCCTCGATGATCTTCTCCAGGCCCGCGAACGCGCCTGCCACGATGAACAGCACGTTCGTCGTGTCGATCTGGATGAACTCCTGGTGCGGGTGCTTGCGCCCACCCTGCGGCGGCACGCTCGCGGTGGTGCCTTCCAGGATCTTGAGCAGCGCCTGCTGCACGCCCTCGCCGGAGACATCGCGGGTGATCGACGGGTTTTCACTCTTTCGAGCGATCTTGTCGACCTCATCGATGTAGATGATGCCGGTCTCGGCCCGTTTGACGTCGTAGTCGGCGGCCTGGATCAGCTTGAGCAGGATGTTCTCGACGTCCTCGCCGACGTAACCAGCCTCGGTCAGCGCTGTGGCGTCCGCGATGGCGAACGGCACGTTGAGCAGCTTGGCGAGGGTCTGGGCGAGGTAGGTCTTGCCGCAGCCCGTCGGGCCGAGCATGAGGATGTTGGACTTCGCGAGTTCGACCGTCTCGTCGCGGTCCCGACCCTCGCGGCCCTCCGGGCGGGCGCGGTCGCCTGCCTGGATGCGCTTGTAGTGGTTGTAGACCGCGACGGCCAGCGAGCGCTTGGCGTCTTCCTGGCCGATCACGTACTGGTCGAGGAAGTCGTGGATCTCGGCGGGCTTGGGCAGCTCGTCGAGCTTGACGTCACCGGCCTCGGCGAGTTCCTCTTCGATGATCTCGTTGCACAGGTCTATGCACTCGTCACAGATGTACACGCCGGGGCCGGCGATGAGCTTCTTCACCTGCTTCTGGCTCTTCCCGCAGAAAGAACACTTGAGCAGGTCTCCGCCGTCACCGATACGTGCCATGACCGCTGACCTCTGTCCCCTCCGGCGCACCTGGGGGAGTGCGCCTGCCTGTCTGACCGTCCGCGTCGGGAACCATAAACCGTCGCTGTCCGTTCTTCACGACGTACCGACCCCGAGATCGCGTCCGCTGTCGTTGGTGCCGCGTCGACTTCCCGCTCTCGGCGTTTCGGTGCCGTTCTGCTTCGACGGTACCTGCCAAAGGCCGGTTAGCGGGAGAACCTGGACCCGGCGCGGCCAAATCCGAGCGAAAAGCCGGTAAAAACCTGTACCCCGACACGGTAGGCCCTCACGGGCCCCCGTGTCGGCCGCTTTCCGGTCGAACTCGGCCACACCGGGTGCCGGTGAGCGCTACTTCGCCGAGAGCTTGCGGTACGGAAGCACCTCGTCGATGATGCCGTACGCCTGCGCCTCGGCGGCGGTGAGGATCTTGTCGCGCTCGATGTCGGTGCGGATCTTCTCCTCGTCGCGGCCGGTGTGCCTGGCCAGGATGGCCTCGACCTGACGCCGCACCCGCTGGATCTCGTTGGCCTGGATCTCCAGGTCGGAGACCTGCCCGTAGGTGCCCTCGGTGGCGGGCTGGTGGATGAGCACCCGCGCGTTGGGCAGGGCCAGCCGCTTGCCCGGGGTACCCGCGGCCAGCAGCACGGCCGCGGCGGAGGCCGCCTGGCCGAGGCAGAACGTCGCGATGTCCGGACGGACGTACTGCATGGTGTCGTAGATGGCCATCAACGAGGTGAACGAGCCGCCGGGAGAGTTGATGTAGATCGTGATGTCGCGGTCCGGGTCGGTCGACTCCAGGTAGATGAGCTGCGCCATCACGTCGTTCGCGGAGGCGTCATCGATCTGGACCCCGATGAAGATGATCCGCTCTTCGAACAGCTTGTTGTACGGGTTGGATTCCTTGACCCCGTAGCTGGTGCGCTCGACGAAGGACGGCAGCACATACCGGGACTGCGGAAGCTGGAAGTGGTTCACTGCGGTGACTCCTGTCTGGGGCGAGGCACTAATTGGCGTTGGGGTCCTGCGTGGCCCGGGTGACGACCACCGTCTGGCCGGTCTGCCGCGCCATCTCCCGCTTCCACTTGGCGGAGTCGTTCAGGTTGAGCCCCGCGGTGGCGGACCGCGTGTGGGGCGAGAGGTGCTGCGTCACGTCTGCCTGCCTTCTCCCAAGTTCTTCAACACAATTTCCACGAATCACTGTTCTCACGATCGACACTAACGAAAGTGGACGGCGTCGACGTCCCGACACCGCCCACTTTCGCTCAGAGCGTCAAACTCCGCTCGGACTTGCCATTTCCCGCTGATTCAGGAGCTCGCCTCGACGACGGCGGGCGTCTTCTGCTCGTCCGCCTGCTCGTCCGGGGTGTCCTGCTCCGGCTCCTCGACGGCACCGAACAGCTCGGTCAGGTCGACCACGGCGCCCGAGGCGTCGGTGACGGTCGCCGCGCGCACCACGGAGGCGAGCGCTTTGCCCCGACGCACGTCGGCGAAGATCGCACCGAGCTGGCCGGACTGCTGCGCGCGCTGCACGTACTCGTCCGGGCTGACGCCGAAGCGCTGGGCCTGGTACATGATCCGCTCGGTGAGTTCGGCGTCGTTGACCTGGACCTGCTCGGCCTCGGCGATCGAGTCGAGGATGAGCTGGATCTTGACGGCCTTCTCGGCCTCGGTCTTGACCTCGGCGTCGAAGTCCTCGCGGGTCTGGTCCTGGGTGGCGAGGAACTCGTTGAACTTCTCCTCGTCGTGGTCGTACGGGTGCACGGCGTCGTGCTGGCGGGAGTCGATCTCGGCCTGGACGACCTTCTCCGGCAGCGGCACCTCGACGACATCGACGAGCGCGTCGAGGACCTTGTCGCGGGCCTGGACGCCCTGCTGCATCCGCTTGACCCTGGTGAGCCGCTCGCGCAGGTCGGCGCGCAGCTCATCGATGGTGTCGAACTCGCTGGCGAGCTGGGCGAACTCGTCGTCGGGCTCGGGCAGCTCGCGGACCTTCACCGTCTGCACGGTGACGGCGACGTCGGCGTCCTTGCCCGCGTGGTCGCCCGCGACCAGGTTGGTGGTGAAGTTCCTGGTCTCGCCAACCTCGGCGCCGACGAGTGCCTCGTCGATGCCGTCGATGAGCTGACCGGAACCGACCTCGTAGGACAGGCCGCTGGTCTTCGCGTCGTCGACCTCCTGGCCGTCGACGGTGGCGGAGAGGTCGATGGAGACGAAGTCGCCGGTCTCCACCGGGCGGGCGGCGCCGGTCAGGGTGCCGAAGCGGGCGCGGAGCTCGTCGAGCTGCTCGTCGACCTCGGCGTCGTCGAGTTCGAGGTCGTCCACGGACACGCTGAACTCGCCGAAGGCGGGCACGGTGATGTCGGGGCGCACGTCGACCTCGGCGGTGAACGCCAGGTGGTCGCCGTCCTCTAGCTTGGTGACCTCGATGTCGGGCTGGCCGAGGGTGCGCACCTCACCCGCGGTGACCGCCTCCATGTACTTGGCCGGGATGGCCTCGTTCACGACCTCGTCCAGGATCGGCGCGCGGCCGATGCGGGACTCGATGACCCGCGCCGGGGCCTTGCCCGGGCGGAAACCCGGGATCTTCACCTGGCTGGCGAGCTTGCGGTACGCGCGGTCGAAGTTCGGCTTGAGCTCGTCGAACGGCACCTCGACGTTGATCCGGACCCGCGTCGGGCTCAGGTGCTCGACGGTGCTCTTCAACGTGATCTCCTCGTGACATGGACTGCCAAGTGGCGGTGTGCTGATATGCCCCGGCGGAACCGACCGGTGGCCGGGATCGAACCACGAGTCTAGGCGAGCTTGCCCAGGTCGAATGCGGGCGGGGTACGCAGGGCTGGTAACACCTCCGCGCCAAGGCCGCGCAAGGTGCGCACGGTGTGTTTCGGGCAGCCCGTCGGGTCGACCATCGCGATGACGTGCCGGATGCCGGTGCGCGCCATCCCGGCGGCGATGATCTCCCGGCAGTAGGCCGGATTCCCGACCGGGTGAATGTCGCACAGCAGCCGCGCGTAGGCATGCGGATCGCGGCTCGGTCCCGGTCGGTCGTCGACCGGGACGTGCGCTTCCAGGCCCGCTTTCAACCATCCGGGTGCGCTCGACATCACGTCGTCCACAGCCTGCTCACGGCTTTCGGCGATGTGGGCGACGACGGTGGAGATGTGGTCGGCGTCCTCGGGGCCGCCCGACTCCTTGTAGTGGTCGACCAGCTCGCGCTTCTCGTCGTCGCCGATGTGCATGCCCAGAAGCATGGGAAGCCCGCGGGCCGCGGCCACTTCAACGGTGTCGCGCGAAGTGCAGGCGACGTGGACGGGCGGGTTCGCGGGCGCGGGAACGACCGGAACTTCGCGAAAGGGAAACCGGCCGTCGCCCGCGACCGTGGGGTTGGTCGTGGTGGCGAGCAGGAGGTCGAGGGCGTCGGCGAAACCGTGCTCGTAACGGTCCAGTGTGGAACCGAACACCTCAAGATCAACCCACGGACCGCCTCGCCCGACACCAAGCTGGAAACGGCCGGACAAGGTCGCCAGCAGGTTGGCCCGCTCCCCCAGTGCCACGGGGTGCGCGGTTGTGAGGACGCTGACCGCGGTGCCGATCGAGATGTCCTGTGTGCGCCCCAGCGCGTACGCGGCGAAAGTGAGGGCGTCTGGGCAAACGCCGTAGGGCATGAAATGGTGTTCGGCGATCCACGCGGTGTCGAACCCGACCGCGTCGGCGGTGACGACGGCTTCGAGCGCGCGATCCAGGGCCTCTTTGTCGGTCTGACCGGGAAAACGGGCGGCGAGCAGAAAAGCGCCGAATCTCATCTCTCGCCTTCTACCGGCTGTTTCCGGCGGTGGCCAGTGGCATCCGGGTGATGCGGTTCCAGCCGTCCGGGTGCGGTCGTGCGCCAAACCGGTGGCGTCCGGGAGATGCTCTTGTTCAGCGTTCAAGGCGCCGGTAGGCAGAGTGGGTACGGACACGACCCTGGAGGTGCCATGTCTCTTGATGTGCCCGCGGACCTGTTGGCGCGCGCCGAAGCAGGCCCAGTCGACGAAGCCGAGTTCGTCGAGTGCGTCCGAGTGTCACTGCCGTATGCGTGGGAGGTGATCTCCACTGTGGCGACCGAGGTCGTCGGCAGTCCGGAAGGGTTCGCGGACCATTCCGTGCCGCCGCCGTCGGAAGCCGAACGCGGACAACTGTTGCGGGCGTTGGCCTCCGACGCGATCCGGGGAGCGCTGGAACGCCACTTCGACACGAAACTGGCCTTCCAGAACTGCCACCGAGTCGCGGCCTTCGCCCCGTCGGCGGTGGGCTCCGACCGCTACCAGAAGTTCACCTCGATCCGAGGCCAGTTGCTGAACCAGTCCCCAGAACTCCGCGACTGCTGACGGCCTGCTCGGGCTCAGCCGCCGATAGGCACGTGGGCTGGTCCCTCC
>JALZNB010000526.1 GCA_030857905.1 Actinomycetota bacterium | reverse complement strand
GCTTTGGGCGATCCCGGCGGATCCGTGCAGGCGCACGGCGTGCTCGCTCACCACCGAGGCCGCTCGCGCCGCGGTGTACTTGGCCAGCACCGTCTCGGCGATCGCCTCGGGCGCACCGCGTTCACGCAGGCCCGCGGCATGGGCGCAGACGGCGCGCGCCGCGCGTGCCTCGACAAGGCAGCGGCCGAGCAGGGCGCGCACGGTGTCGTGGTCGGCCAGCCGCACAGCGCCTTGCGTTCTGGCGGTCACATGGGCCGCAGTGTGGTCGAGGCAGGATTCGGCGATGCCCACGCAGCCCCATGCCACGGTGAAGCGCCCGTGGTCGAGTGCGGTGCCCGCCACGTGTGAGAGGCCGTAGCCGGGCGGTGCCACCAGGTTCTCGTGGGGAATCCGCACGTCGTCGAAACGCACGTGGGCGATCCGCGCGGCGCGCAAGCCGGACTGCCTGGTGACTGGTTCGACCACCACACCCCGCCGGTCGGCCTCCACCACGGCGGCCACAGGGCGGCCGTCAGACTGGGCCAAGACCAGGAACAGGTCGGTGACTTGGCCGAAGGTGACCCACAGTTTGCGACCGCGCACCAGGTATTCACCGCCTACAGCGGAAATCTGGCTGTCCACAGCGGACAGATCGCTGCCCGCGCCTGCCTCGGTCGCGGCGAACGCGCCCAGCAGGTCGCCCTGGGCCAGCGCAGGCAGCCAACGGGCGCGCTGTTCCCGGTCGCCCCAGCGCAGTATCGCGGCGGCCACCATGCCCTGCACCGTGATCAGGGCGCGCAAGGAGCCGCATACCCCGCCCAGGGACGCGCACAGCTCGCCGATCTCCGACGCGGACCACCCTCGCCCGCCGTGTTCGACGGGAAGGTCGGCGGCCAACATCCCGGCGTCGGCCACGGTCCGCACGACGTCGGCGGGCAGGCCGCCGTTCGCGTCCCAGGTGGCGGCCTCGTCGCGCACGGACTCGGCGAAGGCCGCGCAGTCCGTGCCATCACCCTTCCGTCGCGGCACGCTTCTCCCCGACGAATCGCGCTATTCGATTCATTGTTCGGAAATTGTCCAGGTCGAGGTCTTCCACTTCCACCGTGACATCGAAAGCGCGCTCCACGAACGCCACCAGTTCCAGGGCCAGCAGGGAGTTCACCAAACCGAGTGAGAAATAGTCGTCATCGACTCCGATGGAATTGCCGGGAACGGCGGACTCGAAGAACAGTCGCACCTCTCCCAAGATGTCGCCCGTGACGTCGTTCGGCGGAAATCGACTGGTCAACCGGCCCTCCCTGGCTGGGTCCCGATCGAACGTAACACGCGACAGGGGTGGGAAACAGCGCTGAACGGACCAGTGCGCTCGCGGCGTCAGGCGCATTTCGACAATCGAACAGTAATAGCCGATCGGCGGTACCGTCGGCGGAAGGGGTGTTGCGAACATCGGCTGTCCGAACGACGGCGAAATGCGCTTTGGGGTGATCTTGCTCGATCACGAAAGGGATTCGCGCTCGGCGACGCCAACGTTCGGCGGCGTGCACGAGTTGCTCGACGAACGCCTGCTGGCCGACCCGGACGCCACCGCTGTGGTGTGCGGCGACGACCGGGTGACCTACCGCGAACTCGACGTCCGCAGCGATGGGCCTGCCGCGTTGCTGGCCGTCCGCGGCGTGCGGCCGGAGATCCCCGTGGGGGTGTGCCTGGAGCGCGGCGTGGACATGGTCGTGGCGCTGCTGGCCGTGCTGAAGGCGGGCGGCGTGTGTGTCCCGTTGGAGCCGGACCTACCCCCGGCCCGGTTGGCGGCGTTGGCCCCCAACCTGGTGCTGACGCGGCGGGATCTGACCGACCGGCTGCCCTCGCACGTCGAGACCGTCTTCATCGAGGACGGGTCCGGCCCCGATGTGCCGCGCCCCGAAGTAGTTCCCGCCAACTTGGCCTACGTCATCCATACTTCCGGCTCCACGGGCAGCCCGAACGGCGTCATGGGCACTCACCGCGGCTTGCTCGACCTGTATGCCGACCATCGCGCCGGGATCTTCGCGCTGGAGGCGCACGGCGGTCGGCTGCGGGTGGCGCACACGGCGCCGATGTCGTTCGACGCCTCCTGGCTTCCCCTGCTGTGGATGCTTGCCGGTCACGAGTTGCACGTCCTCGACCGGGACACGCTGTCGGACCCGCGCGGGTTGGTGGCCCATCTGGCCGAGGCGCGGATCGACGTGCTCGACGAGACTCCCTCCCGCCTCCGCGAGCTCGTGCGCGCCGGCCTGCTGGTCTCAGAGCACGCACCGCGCGTCGTGGTCACCGGCGGCGAAGCGGTCGACGCGGCACTCTGCGCCGAGTTGGTCGGCGCGGGCGTCACGGCCTACAACGGTTACGGCACAACCGAGGCCGCCGTGGAAAGCCTGGTCTGTCGCGTGGCCGAGGGGGACCAGGCGGTCCTGGGCCGCCCGATCGCCGGAACCCGGGCGCACGTGCTCGACGCCGAGCTGCGCCCGGTCCCGGTGGGCGCCGAGGGCGAGCTGTTCCTCGCCGCACCCGGCCTGGCCCGCGGCTACCTCGGCCGCCCTGGCCTGACCGCGGCGGCGTTCCTACCCGACCCCTTCGGCGAGCCCGGCGCTCGCATGTACCGAACCGGTGACCTGGTG
>JALZNB010000112.1 GCA_030857905.1 Actinomycetota bacterium | reverse complement strand
CGCTCTTGCCGACTCCCGGCGGCCCCGCCAGCACACCGACCGATGGCGACGTGCCGTCGGTGGCCGCCCGAACGTCGTCCAGCCACGCCAGTTCTTCCTCGCGCCCGGCGAAACCGGAGGGCGCGGCGGGCAACTGGGCGGGGATCAGCACACCGATTCGCGGCGTGACAACGGGTATCGGGCGGGGGCGCGACAACGTGCCGTCGTCGCGCAGCACACGACTGTGCAGCTCCCGCAGGCCCGCGCCGGGGTCCAGGCCCAGCTCGCCTGCCGCACGGTGGGCGAAGCGTTGGTAGATCTCCAATGCCGCCGCGCGCCGATTCGAGCGGTAGAGGGCGAGGACGAGCTGGCCGACCAGGTGTTCCCGGAACGGGTGCGTGTCCACGAGCGCGGCCAGTTCGCCGATCACCTCGTTGTGCCCGCCCAGTTCGAGATCAGCGTCGATGCGAGCCTCGATGACGGTCAGCCTCAGTTCGGCCAGCTCCGGGGCGCGAACTCGGCCGCCGACGTCGGAGAGTTCCGGGCCACGCCACAACCTCTGGGCCCGTCCGAGCAGTTCCGCGCGCACCGCGGCGGACTTGCCGCGTGCCTCGCCGAGCAGTGTGCGGGCGATGGCGACATCAATGCGGTCCTCGTCGATCACCAGCCGGTATCCCGGGCCGGTCGTCTCGATCGCCGTCGACTCCGATGGGTCCACAAGGGACAACCATCTTCGCAGGCGGGACACATATCCCTGCACGATCGTCCGCGCGGTGACCGGCGGCTCGCGATCCCACAGCACGTCCACGATCCGGTCGACCGCGACTATTCGGTTGGGCTCCAGCAACAACATGGCCAACAGACCACGCAGACCCGGGCCACCGAGGACGTCCCCTGACGTCGCCCCCACCGGCCCGAGCACGCAGAAGCGCAGCCCATCGTCGTGCGGGCGAGCGACATCCTCGTGCGCCATTCGGCACCCTCCCCCGGTCCCGGACCTTCCCCCCGTCGAGCAGGCCCTACGCGCTCATCACAACCTAAGGGCAATGAGGGTGGCGCACCCTGGACTTCGCCAGGGAACGTGCGCGGACCAACCGGATGGCGTAGCGGCGGACAGGGGTCGGCCCCGCGTCGTCCCGACCCGACTCGGGCGACACGGGGCCTGGGGCGACATCGAGTTGATCGACAGCACACCGGGTCCCACCCCGAGCGGGAACGCCCCGGCTTGCTCTTGATCAACGGTCGACGAAGCCCGCCCGCGCTCGCGCGACAGGCACTGGCAATTTAACAGCCGGCGTGTGCGTAATCACAGAGGGGTCACCTGGTTAGCGGAGCGAAGTCCCGCGCCGCGACGAACTCCGGCCTGCGGCAGGCCGCGGCATAGGGCTCGACCAAGGTGTTCTCCACACTGTTGAACACCACGAAGATGTTCGAACGCGGGAACGGCGTGATGTTGTCGCCGGAGCCGTGCATGAGGTTGGCGTCGAACAGCAGCGCCGAGCCCGCCGGGCCGGTGAACTGGTCGATGCCGTGGGTCGCGGCGAGGCGACCGAGGTGATCGCGACTCGGGACGCCGATCTCCTGCTCGATCAGCGACGCCTTGTAGTGATCCTCCGGCGTCTCGCCGACACAGGGGACGAACGTACGATGCGAACCGGGCATCACCATCAGGCCGCCGTTGTACGGGTGGTTCTCGGTCAGCGCGATCGACATGCTCACCGCGCGCGGCAGCGGCATCCCGTCTTCGGCGTGCCAGGTCTCGAAGTCCGAGTGCCAGTAGAAACCCCTGCCCCGGAAGCCGGGCATGTAGTTGACCCGGCTCTGGTGCACGTAGACCTCGGAGCCGAGGATCTGCCGGGCCGGTCGAGCACCCTCGGGTCGGTCACCAGTTCGGCGACGAGCTCACTGATCCTGTGCACCTCGAAGATCGAGCGAACCTCGTCGGACTCCTTCTCCACGACGGTTCGCTCATCGGCCTTGAGCGCCGCGTCGCCCGCCAGGCGACCGAGTTCGAGCCGGTAGGCCCGCACCTCGGCCGGACTCAGCAGACCGTCGAACGTCGAGTATCCCCGAGCTTCGTGTCCGGCGAGGGCGGTGGCGTCGAGCGGCCCCTCCGCGCGGGACCAGACCGCGGGCTCACCGCGCTCGATCAGGTCGAGCACCTCGGGGGTGCGGCTGCGGTAGCGGTCTTCGACCCGAAAGTCGGTCGTCACGTGTCGCGCTCCTTCGCGGTCGCCTCGGTGAGCAGGGGGTAGACGCCGTTCTCGTCGTGCACCTCGCGGCCGGTGACCGGCGGGTTGAACACGCACACCGTGCGCATTTCGGTCGTGGGGCGGAGTTGGTGCCGCTCGTTTCCGTCGAGCAGGTAGAGCGAACCCGGCGCGAGCAGGTGGGTCTCACCGGTCTCCTTGTCGAGCAGTTCACCTTCACCCTCGACCACGAAGACGGCCTCGATGTGGTTGGCGTACCAGAAATCGTTGACAGTGCCGGGATACAGCGTTGTCTCGTGCACCGAGAAGCCGACACCCTCGCGGGCGAGCACGATGCGTTTGCTGCGCCAGTTCTCGGTCTTGATGTCGCGGTCGGTGTCGGTGATGTCCCGCAACGAGCGGACGATCATGGTTCCTCCGATCGGTCAGGCGATGACACTCGCCACGGCGTCGGCCAAGATGGCGAGTCCTTCTTCGAGTTCGGCGTCGGTAACGGTGAGCGGCGGCATCACCTTGGCCACCTCACCGTCCGGGCCCGCGGTCTCCATCAACAGGCCACGCTCGAACGCCGCGCGGGACACCGCGGCGGCCAACGCGCCGCTTTCGAAGCGCAGACCGCGGGCGAGGCCACGCCCCTTCGCCTTGAGCGGTGTCCCCGGGTACGCCTCGGCGAGACCTGACAACGCTCGGCCGACCTGCTCGCCCTTGGCCAGCGTCGCCTTCTCCAGCGTGTCATCGGTCCAGTACGCGCGCAACGCCTCGGTCGAGGCGACGAACGCCGGGTTGATGCCGCGGAAGGTGCCGTTGTGCTCACCCGGCTCCCACACGTCGAGTTCCGGGCGGAGCAGCGTCAAACCCAGCGGCAGCCCGAACCCGCCGATCGACTTCGACAGACACACGATGTCCGGCCGGATACCCGCCGCCTCGAAGCTGAAGAAGGGGCCGGTGCGGCCGCAGCCCATCTGCACGTCGTCGACGATCAACAGAATGTCGTTGCGAACACAGATCTCGCTGAGCGCGCGCAGCCATTCGGCACGGGCGACGTTGATGCCGCCCTCACCCTGCACGGTTTCCACGATCACGGCCGCCGGTTCGTTGAGACCGCTGCCGCTGTCGGCGAGCAGCCGCTCGAACCACAGGAAGTCCGGGGTCTGCCCGTCGAGGTAGTTGTCATACGGCATCGGCGTGGCGTGCACGAGTGGGATGCCCGCACCGCCGCGCTTCATCGAGTTGCCGGTGACCGAGAGGGCACCGAGGGTCATGCCGTGGAAGGCGTTGGTGAAGTTGATGATCGACTCGCGGCCGGTGACCTTGCGGGCGAGTTTGAGCGCGGCCTCGACCGCGTTCGCGCCCGCCGGGCCGGGGAACATCACCTTGTAGTCGAGTTCGCGCGGGGCGAGCACGACGTCCCGGAACGACTCCAGGAAATCTCGCTTGGCCACGGTGTTCATGTCGAGGGAATGGGTTACGCCGTCGCGCTGGATGTAGTCGACGACCGCCTGTTTCAGGATCGGGTTGTTGTGCCCGTAGTTCAGCGCGCCCGCGCCCGCGAAGAAGTCGAGATAGGACTTGCCGGACTCGTCGTACATGCGGCTGCCGACCGCGCGGTCGAACACGACCGGCCAGCTCCGGCAGTAGCTGCGAACGTCGGATTCCATCGCCTCGAACACATCGGGACTGTCGGACCTGGTCCCGGGACTGTCACGGAGGTTCACGGGGCTCCAACCTCGGCGGGGAAGCCGATTCGGTAGAGGTTCTCGGTGTCGTGGTCGTCGGGGAACTGTTCGGCGTGGAACAGTTCGGCGCGCTCGACCACCGCGCCACGGCGCTCGGCGAGCGACTCGAACAGCGCGATCGATGCGGTGTTGTCCGCTGTGATGCTGGTTTCCAGGTACCGGACGGCGAGTCGGTCGACGAGGTGGTCGAGGAGTCGACCCGCGAAACCGTTGCCGCGGCTGGACTCCTCGACGGCGATCTGCCACACCACGAGGGTGTGCTGCTCGCTGGGACGGATGAATCCGATCACGAAACCGACCACGTCGTCGTCAACCCGAACGACGGCGGAGGTGTCCGCGAAATCCCGACACCACAACAGGTAGGCGTAGGAGGAGTTCAGGTCGAGAGTTCCCGAGTCGCGCGCGATCCGCCAGATCGCCGATCCATCCTCTGTGGAGGGTCGTCCGATTTCGGCCGCTGTTCTGAGCTTTCCCGACATACTGAGGAAACGTAACAGCAACGCCAGGCACGCCCGGTTTCGGCGAATCGATAATTCACGCACCACCTGGGGACCCTGGGAATCACCGGTGAGGAGGGCAACAGCACGCTTGTACTCGTCATGAAATTTGTGCTACCGAGCCCAGCACGACCTGAAGTTCGGAAGCCGAAGTACGACCATTCCCTTGCGGCGCTTGCGAAACAGGCTCTGTCACCCGGTCTGACGCTCGGCGGCAATCGCTTTCACAGGCGCTTGGCTGGACCGATGGCACGAACGCTCGGATCGCAGGCCACCCAGAACTGGCGGCCGATATCGGAGATGCGCAAGGTGAGACGCACGATTCGCGGCCCGCTCCTGCTGTTGACCTTGGCCACGGCGGCACGGACCTGGTCGTCCCCGAGCAGCGCCTCGTACTGGGCGCCCAGGCGGGGGTCGTCGTCGCCGACCTCGGCGAGCCCGAACCGCAACAGCCTGCTGACATACAGCGGCACAAGCCCCGGCTGGGCCACGCCCGCCGCGCGCCCGACCGTCGACGCGTTTTCCAGCAACAGCCGGTGCACGCCACCGAACGAGGTCCGCACACCCAAGTGGACGAGCGGATACACAGTGCCGTCCGCGAGCATGGACACGATCCGCGCCTCGTCCGGCAACAGCTGCCGGATGACGGTGGCGAAAAAGTGGTCGCGCGCGGTCTCCCGACTGTCGGTCACCGAGCGTTCGAGCAACTCGGCCATCGCCGCCCGCAGTGGCTCACGGGCGCCGGTCGGCTTCGGCGGTTCGACCGTGGGCGCGTTCCAGCTCCGCTCGGGCGGGGTGCCCGGTCGCTCACGGGCCTCACCGACGATCGCCCGCTCGATCCGTTCGGCCGTCTCACCGCCCGGTAGCCGCCTGGCCACGCTCCAGCCGCCGCGATAGAGCCTGCCCAGCACACGTCCGGCCCGATCAACCAAGTCGGGCGGATCGGCGCCGTCCCCCGCCATCAGCGCGCGTCGCTCATCCACCATGCCAGCCTCCACACGCCGCCCAAGAACCTCCGGTCTTACCACGTTCTATCGCGGGAAAGGCGATCTCAGCGCGCGGAGGCGGTCTTCGTCAACAGCGTCGACCACGCCTCGACCGTCGGCCGCTCGGCCAACTCGCCGAACGGGATCTCCACGCCGTGCGACTGCCATTGGACCGACAGCATCATCATCTTCATCGAGTCGAGGCCGAGTTCGAAGAGGCTGGCGTCCGGGGTGACCTCGACGGCGGGCACACCGAGCACCTCGGCGATCGAGGCGCGCAGGCGGTCGACGGTGAACGGGGCGTCAGTCATGGCGGGCGGGCTCCAGGTCGTGTCGGCTCGGGAGGTCACCCGGGAGACGACGTCCGCCAGGTGATCGTGCAGGTAGAAGTGGTCGCCTTCGTAGATGTGCCTGGCGAACGGGCCGGTGGTCGCCTCGGCCCACCCCGCGGTGTGCTCGACGGCCAGTGACGAGTCGCGGGTACCCGCGAGGACGACGAGGTCGACGTCGAGCACGGCCTCGCTGGGCCGGTAGCTCTCGATGAGCCGGAAGTCGTTGCGGATCATCGGGAGCAGAAGCTGCCGCAGCTGCGGGTCGGCCAGCGCGTCGGTGGGGCCGCCGAGAGCGGCCACCTCGGTGACAACGCCGTCGTCGTCGAGTTCATGGACCGGGTCGACGCACGGTGCCCACGCGGTAGGCGCCGGGCGGGCCGACACCACGAGACGACGGACCAGGCCCGGTCGAAGGGCGGCGAGCCGCAGCGTGAACTCGTGCGCGACCGAGCCACCCATGCTGTGCCCGAACACCACGACCGGCCGGTCCAACGCAGGCTCGATCGCCGACACCATCGCGTCGACCAGCCAGTCCATCGAGTCGATCAACGGGCTGGCTATCCGGTCTTCCCGGCCGGGGTACTGCGCCGCCCACAGCTCGGTGTCGGCGGGCACGTGCGCGGCCCAGTCACGGTAGGCGCTGGCCGCGCCGCCCGCGTGCGGAAAACACAGCAGCAGCGTGGCCGCGTCGGGGCGATCGGTGAGCCTGCGGACCCAGGGCCTGGGGATCATCTGGCGCCGCGATCGGAGGCGGGTGCCGACAGCTCCGCTTCGACCTCGTCGTCGGAGAGGGCGAGGATTTTCTGGTACAGGTCAGCCACCTGTGCGAGTCTGCCCGGTGTGGTTTCGGCGGCGACAAGCGCATCGGCCATGCCCGCGACGGTACCGGTGCCGAACAGCGCGATCAGCGGCAGGTCGGGGCTGTCCAACGCGGAACGCAGGTCGGCGAGGATGCGAGTGGCGAGTACGGAGTCCCCGCCGAGGGCGAAGAAGTCGTCGTGTACGCCGACCTCGTCCGCGCCGAGGACTTCGGCCCAGGTCTGCGCGATGGTCTCTTCCAGAGGTGTGCTCGGCCGTGCGGCGGGGTTCGCCCGCGTCGGGCCAGTCGCGGCCAAGGCCGTCCGGTCGATCTTCCCGTTCGCGGTCAACGGAAACTCGGCCAACACGGTGACGGTGGCGGGCACCATGTGCTCGGGCAGCAGCTCCCGGATGGCGGCGCGCGACGCCTCGGGCTCCACCGTCCCGGTGACGTACGCGGCGATTGCCCGATAGCCCGGCGCCGCCTCGTTCGGCACGCCGACCACCACCGCGGATCGAACGCCCGGCACAGCCGCCAGGGCCGCCTCGATCTCCGCCGGTTCGATGCGCATGCCGCGCACCTTGACCTGCGAGTCCGCGCGCCCCACGAACTCGATGGTCCCGTCGGGGAGCATCCGACCGAGATCACCGGTGCGGTAGATCCGCACCCCGTCGCGCTGGGTGAAGACCTCGTCCGTGCGCTCGGGGTCACGCCAGTACCCGCGGGCGACTCCGGGGCCCGCACAGCACAATTGCCCAGCCACACCAACGGGTTTGTCCGCACCCCGCTCATCGAGTATGTAGTAGGTCGTATTGGCGATCGGCTTCCCGTAAGGAATCGATACTCGGTCCAGATCGCTGGGAACGACCCGATGCCAGATGTTCCACAGCGTCGTCTCCGTCGGCCCGCCAACGGACACCACCTCGACACCGGGCACCCGCTCACGCAACGTTCGCACGACAGTCGGCGGAACCCAGTCACCGCCAAGGAACACTGTGCGCAGCGAACCGGGAGCCGTTCCGGTCGCCAGCAGCATCTCCATCATCGCGGGCACCGAATTCCACAGCGTCACACCATGTGTGGCGATCAGCTCCGCCCAATGCCCGGCGTCGCGATCGCGGTCCGGCAAGACCACGGTGCCCCCCGCGCCGAGTACACCGAACAGATCGAAGGTGGACATGTCGTGGTGCAGCGCGGTCACCGCGAGGCAGACATCCGACGGTCCCACGCCGAACTCCGCCCGCGTCGCCCGCACCGCGTTGACCATTCCCCGGTGCTCGATCATCACGCCCTTGGGCTGCCCGGTCGAGCCGGAGGTGAACAGCACGTAGGCGAGGTCGTCCGGCTCGCCACTGACCATCACCGGATCGTCGAGGCCATCCGCGATCGCTTCCTCGATGGTGAACCGGTCGAGCGCGGTCGTCACCCCCGCCCGCTCGAAGATCGACCGAATGCGGGCGGGTGGCGCACCGGCGTCCACCGGCAGGTACGGCACACCCGCGAGGAGCACTCCGTACGCGGCGACGACTTGCTCCCACCCCTTGTCCAGCACCACCGCCACGGGATGATCTCGCCGCACTCCCCTGCCGCGCAGCCAGTTCGCCACCCGGACCGCACGGCGGTGTACCTCGCCGTAGGTCAGTTCCCCGGTCGGGGTGATCACCGCGACCTTGTCCGGATTCGCCGAGACCTGTCGCAGGAAGCCGTCCTGTACCAGCTCATGCGGAACATCCACGACCGGACCTCGGATCGCGCTGTCTCCCACCAGCCCAAAGTCCACTGTGGACCATCCGTCGTCGTCCACCAGTTTCCCCAGTACGAAACCGAAAGCGGTGAACAGGTCGTCCACCAACCCCGGCGGGAACACGGCGTCGACCGAGTCGAATTTTTTTTTTAATGATTCGGGGTACTCCTAGATCTTCACATCCAAGTACACCTGGGGCGTCTGTGACACCGCGAACACCCGAGGCAGCACCTGCCCGAGCAACGGCCGCTCCCCGGCGGTGAACCCGATCGTGCTGGTCAACACCACCGGCATCAACGCGCCGCGAGTTCCCCCCGCGGCCCGAATCAGCTCGCGCAGCACCCGAACACCGGACAGCTCCTGGTGGGACAGGTCGTCCCAGAACGTGCGCTGAATACGCTTGGCCCGCTCGGTGAACGTGCCGCCGCCCTCACGGTTGTCCACTTCCAGCAGAGAGAACGACGCGAACTCGCCCAGCAACTGACTCGCCTGCGGATGCAGCGGGAACCGGTTCATCCTTGGCACGTTCAGGCAGAAGTGCGCGGACTCACTCCACACCGACAGCACCTCGGCGAACACCGCGAGACACAGCGCGGTCGGCGTGAGCCCGGCCTTGCCCGCCGCCGTCCGAACTCGCTGCCACCGCTCGATCGGCAACGTGGCGATCCGGCTCGACCAGCGTGGTTCGCGCACGGTCGACGGATCGACCGCATGGGGAAGTCGGGGCGCGGGCGGGAGATCACGCCCGCGCCAGTACCGCTGGGCGCGCTGGTGCCGCTCGGTGTCGACGATCGCGGCCTCGGCGAGCACGTAGTCGCGGAACCCGATCTCCAACGCGGGCAACTCGACATCGGGATCGGCGTAGAACCGAGTCAGGTCGGCGATGAGCAACTGCCAGCTCAGATAGTCGAGCACCAACGCGTCGAAGCTGACGTGCACCCGCGCCCGAGACTCGTCGAGCAGGCTCACCACGACGGCGAACAGTGGCCACTCACCGGCCGGACGCACCTCGTGCGAGAGTCGATCGCGGATACGGGCCAACTCCGGTTCCGGGTCGACCCCCCGCAGATCCACCACCCCAGGGGTGAACACCGGCGGTCGCTCCAACACGACCTGCTGATTGGTGTCGGGCAACATGACCGTGCGAAGCACGTCGTGGCGCTCGATCACCTTGCGCCAGGCCAGAACGAACCGGTCGAGATCCAGTTCGCCCTCGTACTCGTAGTACGCGTGCGTCGACACGTTGCCCAACTCGAAGACGCCCGTACGGCCGAGCAGGTACGCCTGCTGCTGATCGGTGAGCGGGAACGGGTCGAACCGGCGATCCGGGTCGGGGCGGGCGGACGGATAGGGCGTGGTCAACTCTGCTCCCCTGGGACAGCCTGCGCGGGAACGTCCCCCGCGTCGATCAAGGTCATCTCGCGCTCGCGACCAATGCGGGTCGCGGTACCGCGACGGGCTCATCGGCCAACACCGACTCCAGTATCTCGCCGACCCGGATCGCCGTGTTGGACAACAGGGTCGAGGTGAGTCCGTGCGCGTGCTCGGTGCCACCTTGAAGGTAGATGCCCGCACGAACGTGCGCCGCGGTGCGCAGCCGGTAGTCGCGGTCGAGCACCGGCCGATTGGCGGCATCGCGCTCGCAGACCGCCGCGGCCCGGCCTAGCAGGTCGAAGACATCGCCGGGCAGGTACCCGGTGGCGTACACGACCGCGTCACAGCGCAACGTCTCGGTCTCGCCGGTCGGCAGGAACTCGACGGTGACGTAGACCGCCTCGTCGGTCTCACGGGCGTAGGTGACCCGGGACGCGTTGCGAATGTCGAGGCGCCTGCGGCCGCTGACCCGCTCGCGGTACTCCCGCCGGTAGAGGTCTTCGATGAGGTCCATGTCGACCACCGAGTAGTTCGTGTTGCGGTGGTAGTCGAGCAACATCCCCTTGACGTTCTCGGAAGCGTTGTAGAAGTGGTCGACCGCTCGCGGATCGAAGATCCGATTGGCGAACGGACTGTCATCCGCGGGCGCGTACCCGTAGCGGGCGAACACCGCGCACACCTCGGCGTTCGGCAGCGCGGAATGCAGTTGGGCCACCGCCTCCGCGCCACTTTGCCCCGCACCGACGACAAGCACCCTGCGCGCGTCCGCGAGGTCACCGACCCGGTGCATCAACTCCAGCGTGTGCCACATCCGCTCGGACGGCACCGCGTCCTCGGGCAACTTCGGCCGCAACCCGGTCGCCACAACGATATTGCGCGCCCGGAACGTGGTGACCGTGTCCCCATCCCCCTTCGTGACGACGTCGAAGTACTCGACCTCGCCATCGATCTCCACCGGCCGCACCGAGATCACCTCGGTGTCGTAGCGCACCTGATCGGCGACCCGGGCCGCCGCCCACTCGAAGTAGTCGTGGAACTCGCTGCGCAGCGGGAACATCGTCTTGTGGTTGATGAAGTCGACCAACCTGTCCCGGTCCCGCAGATAGCACAGGAAACTGAAGTCACTGGCCGGGTCGCGCATCGTCACCAGGTCCTTGAGGAAGGACACCTGCATGGTGGCGTCGTCGATCAGCATTCCCCGGTGCCACCCGAAGGCCGCCTGCTTCTCCAGGAACACGGCCCGCACCTGGGCACCGGGCGACCGCCGATTGTGCTCGTCCACCGCGATGGCGAGCCCCAGGTTCGACGGCCCGAAACCGATGCCGACCACGTCGTACGCGCAATCCTCGCTACCCACGACACCAGGTCCCATTCGATCGACAGCCATGCAGGCAAGGCTAACCTAACTCGCAGCCCGCGACCAGTGTCTCGGATGTCACGAGCCGAACCTCTGCCGCGAGGTCAGATCAGCTCGTCGGTGAATCGTGTGGGACACCGTCGATCGTCCCCAGTGGAATCGACGAGTCCTCGGTGGCCAGTCGCGCGGCGAGAGCGGCGGGGGTCGGGTGGGTGAACAGGTCAGCGATCGGGAGCTTCCTGCCGGTTTCCTGGGTGATCCGATCACGCAGGCGAACCATGATGAGCGAGTGGCCGCCCGCGGCGAAGAAGTCTTCCTCCACTCCGATCGGGTGCCCGATCGCTTCGGCGTACAACGCACAGATCGTGATCTCCAGCGCCGTGTTCGGCTCCCGACCCGACGTTCGGGCAGTGGGGGCGGGCAACGCGCGGCGGTCCAGTTTGCCGTGGGCGGTGAGCGGCAACGCGGTCAACTCCACGAACGCCGCTGGGATCATGTAGTCGGGCAACGCGGCGGCCAGATGGGCACGCAAGGCGGGCTGATCGAGCAGGCCATGGGGGACGATGTAGGCGACGATTCGCTTGTCCCCCGGCCTGTCCTCCCGGACATCGACCGCGGCTTGGGCCACAGAATCGTGCTTCGACAGGGCCGCGGTGATCTCGCCCAGCTCGATCCGGAAGCCGCGCACCTTGACCTGGTCGTCCGCCCGGCCGACGTAATCGAGATTGCCGTCCGGCAGATAGCGGACAAGATCGCCAGTGCGGTACATGCGCGCACCAGCCGGGCCGAACGGATCGGCCACGAAACGTTGGGCCGTCAAAGAGAACTGCTTGAGGTAGCCCCGCGCGAGACCGGCACCTGACAGATACAGCTCACCAATCACACCGGGAGGCACCGGCCGCAGTCCGCGATCGAGCACGTACGCGCTGGTGTTCGAGGTCGGCTTACCCACCAGCGGCCGCTCACTGGCACCCACTCGCGCCGAAAGAGCATCCACAGTGGACTCGGTCGGCCCATACAGGTTGTAGCCCTCGGTACCGTGAAGACCGCGGATGTCCTGCCATAGCGTCGACGGCACCGCTTCCCCGCCGACACCCAGTACGAGCAGTGAGCACTGATCGTCGCGGAAAAGTCCCGCTGCCACCAGTTGCACGGCATGGGACGGAGTGACCTCGATGAAATCGATGCGCTCACGCGAGATCAACTCGACAAGCCGGTCCGGGTCCCGTTGGGTGTCCTCATTGACCACATGCAGCGCGTGACCGTCGAACATCCATAGCTGCGGCTGCCAAGCGGCGTCGAAAGCGAACGACCAACCATGAGCCACCCGCAGCCGCCTACCGCCCGCGCGCTCCACTGTGGGCCGGTACAGAGTCTCTCGGTGGGAGACGAACAGATTCACCACACTGCGATGCTCGACAACGACACCCTTCGGGTTGCCGGTCGAACCCGAGGTGTAGATGACGTAAGCGGGATGTTGCGGGGTCAACCCCGTTTCCGGAGTGGACGTGGGGCGTGCGGTCACATCGGTCTCGTCCAACAACATCAGGTCGGACCGACCGGCCGGAGCGAGTGTCTTCGTCGTCACGACCAGCACCGGGTTCGCGTCGGAGAGCAGGAAATCGAGACGATCGAGCGGGTAACTCGGATCGAGCGGCAAGTACGCGGCGCCCGATTTCAGTACGGCCAGGATCGCGACCATGGTTTCCGCCGTGCGCGGCAACAGGAGTGCCACGATGTTATCCGGTCCGGCACCACGCGCGACGAGTTCATGTGCGAGTCGGTTCGCCGCCGCGTCCAGCTCGGTGAACGTGTAACAGGTGGTGCCGCAGACCAACGCCGTCGCGTCCGGTGTGCGTTCGGCTTGCGCGGCGAAGAGTTCCGGGAGTGTCCCCGGATCGTCGTAGACCAGGTCAGTGTCGTTCCACTCGACCAACACCCTGTCCTTTTCGGACTCGGTGAGCAGGTCGAGTGTGCCGATCGGTCGCTCGGCATCGGTGACGACGGATTCCAGCAACCGGACCAGACGCTCGGCGATGTTGCGCGCGGTGTCGGCGTCGAACAAGTCCACTCGGTATTCGAGTACACCGTCGAGGCCGTCGACACCCTCGATCTCCACCAGGTCGAACGCGAGATCGAACTTGGCACCGCCCGCGCCGGTCGGCTCCGGCGCGATGGCGAGGTCGGCCAACGCGGGCACCTCGGCGGGCATGTGCTGATGGGCGAGCATGACCTGGAACAGGGGATGCCTGGCCAACGAGCGGGCCGGGTTCAGCGACTCGACCAGCCGCTCGAACGGAATGTCCTGATGGGCGTAGGCGGCCAGGTCGAACGAGCGGACCCGGCGAAGCAGCTCGCGGAACGTCGGGTCGCCCGAGGTGTCGGTGCGCAGCACCAGGGTGTTGACGAAGAAGCCGATCAGCTCGTCGAGGGTGTCATCGGTACGACCCGCGATCGGCGTGCCGATCGGGATGTCGGTCCCCGCGCCGAGTCTGGTCAGCAGTGCGGCGAGGCCGGCCTGCAACACCATGAACATGCTGCTGTCACCGGCTTTGGCCAACTCCCGCAGCGCGCGGTGAGTGTCGCCCGATATCCGGAAGTCCACCTCGCCCGCCACTCGGCCCGCGACGGCGGGCCGGGGCCGGTCGGTCGGCAGGGCCAGTTCCTCCGGCAGCCCGGCCAACGCGTCGGACCAGAACGCGACCTGCGTGGCGAGTAGACCATCAGCACCGTCAGCGAGCAGTTCTCGTTGCCACAAAGCGTAATCGGCGTACTGGATAGGCAGCTCACGCCATTGCGGAAGACCCCCGGAACACCGTTCCTGATAGGCATGGCCGAGGTCCCGCAAGAGCGGCAGCGCCGACGCGCCATCGGCGGCGATGTGGTGCACCAGGACGAGCAGGACGTGCTCGGTCTCGCCGAGTTGGAACAGCGTGGCCCTGATCGGGATCTCGGTGTCGATCCGGAAGCTGTACGCCGACGCGGCTGCCAGTGCGCCCGGCAGCGCGGCCTCACTGATCGGCACCACCGGCAGCTCTGGCGTGTCGACAAGAATGTGTTGCCGGGGAGAGCCATCGTCGTCGGGGAAGACCGTGCGCAGGCTCTCGTGTCGATCGACCACATCGGACAGTGCCGCGCCGAACGCGTCCGCGTCGAGCGCACCGGTCAGCCGGATGGCGAATGGGATGTTGTAGGTCGGGTTCGGACCGTCGAGCCGGTAGAGGAACCACATCCGTTGCTGCGCGAACGAGAGCGGGAGCGCGTCCGGCCGCTCGACCCGGCGCAGTGGGATGCGGGTACGCGCACCGTCGAGCCTCATGGCCAACTCCGCCACCGTGGGCGCCTCGAACACGACCCGCAGCGGCAGATCAGCCCCGAGCACAGCTCGGATTCGGCCGGTGAGGCGGGGAACCAGCAGCGAATGCCCGCCCAGGCCGAGGAAATCGTCGTCGACCCCGACGACCTGTACGCCAAGCACCTCGGCGAACAGGTCACACAACAGGTCTTCGCGCGGATCACGCGGCCTGCGCCCGACAGGCCGGGCGGTGGCCTCAGGCGCGGGAAGTGCCTTGCGGTCGACCTTTCCACTCGGCAGGACCGGCATCTTCTCCAGCACCACGAAAGCGGCGGGCACAAAAGCGGCGGGCAGTTCAGCGGCCAACGAGCGCCGCAACTCGCCGGGGTCCGCGATCCGACCGGCGGTCGGGACGACGTACGCGGCGAGTGACCGTTGCCCTGGACCATCTTCGCGCACCACGACGACCGCGGCCGACACCTCGGGCAACCGCAACAGTGCCGCCGCGATCTCCCCTGGCTCCACCCGGAACCCACGAATCTTGACCTGGTCGTCCGCCCGGCCGACGAACTCCAGCCCACCCTCGGCATTCCACCGCACCAGGTCGCCGGTCCGGTACATCCGCGAACCAGCCGCGCCGAACGGGTCGGCCACGAACCGTTCGGAGGTGAGGCTCGGACGGTTGAGATATCCCCGCGCCAACCCGTCACCCGCAAGATAAAGCTCACCGACGATTCCCACCGGAACCGGCGACAATCCCGCGTCGAGAACATAAGCGCGAGTACCGGGGTCCGGCGGGCCGATGGGCACGGGTGCGCTCATCCCGGCCCGGCAGGCACCGAGTGTCGAGTTGACGCTCACCTCGGTCGGTCCGTACGCGTTGAACATCCGCCGCCCCGGCGCATACCGGTCGACCAGCGCGGGAGTGACTTCCTCGGTACCCGCCAGCAGGCAGATGCCCGTGTCGAGTTGGGCTTCCTCGGGCAGCGCGGCAAGCAGCGCGGGCGGCAGGATCACATGGGTCACGCGCTGTTCGCGCAGGTAATCGGTGAGTGCGGTACCCGCGACGCGGCGGTGCGCCGGCACGACGACCAGGGTGCCACCGGTGCACATCACCTGCACGAGTTCCCACCAGGCCACGTCGAACCCGGGCGAGGCGAACTGGCTGACCCTGCTGGTCCCGGTGACCTGCAGGCGCTCGGTGTGGGTTCCGACGAGTTTGCCGATACCGGCGTGGGGCACGACCACCCCCTTGGGGCGGCCGGTGGAACCAGAGGTGTAGATGACGTAGGCCGGGTGATTCGGCCTCAGATCGACAGCCTCAAGTTCCTTTGTGGACTGAGCGTCGACCGGAACGATCGGTAGGTCGCCCAGTCTGGACGCCAGGTCCGCCGACGCCACAGCGCAGACGGGCCGGGCATCCTCGACCATGAGCGCGAGCCGGTCGTCCGGGTAATCCGGGTCGAGCGCGAGATAGGCGCCACCCGCCTTGAGGACGGCCAACAACGCGACGATCAGGTCGATTCCGCGGGGCACGGCCACCGCGACGACCTGTTCCGGCCCGACTCCCCGCGCCTGGAGCACGGCGGCGAGCCGGTCAGTACGGTCGGCCAACTCCGTGTAGGTGAGGGAGACGTCCTCGCAGACCACCGCCTCCGCGTCCGGTTTCTCCGCGACCCACTTGGCGAACTCCGCGGGCAGAGTGGTCACCGGGTACTCGCCGGTGGCGTTCCAGTCACGCAGGATGGTGTCGAGGTCGGCGCCGCCAAGCAGGCCAAGAGACCCGACCGGCAGCTCCGGGTCGAGCGGAATCCGCCGGAACAGGTTGACCGCCGCGGCGGCGAGCCGTTCCACGTGCGCGCGGGTGAACGAATCCGGCCGAAAATCCAGGTGCAGCGCGATTCGCCTACCGGGCAACACAGTGAGACCCAGCGGGTAGTGCGCGGCGTCGCTGTCGGACACCGGAGCCAGTCGCAGTCCGGGCACCGGTTCCTGGACAGCCTCCGCGTCGAACGGGTAGTTCTCGAACACGGCGAGGGTGTCGAACAGCTCACCGGACCGACGCTGAATCTCGGCCAACCCGAGGTGCTGGTGGGCGAGCAGCGACGCCTGCTCATCGCGAATCCTGGTCAGCGCGGCCGCGATCGTCTCCTGTGGACGAAGCGTTATCCGCACCGGCACGGTGTTGATGAACAGGCCGACCATGGCTTCGACGCCCGGCAGGTCAGCGGGACGACCTGAGACCGTGGTACCGAAAACGACATCGTCGCGACCGAGAACCCGCGCGAGCACGGTGCCCCACACGAGCTGGACGACCGTGTTCACCGTGACGCCATACGTCCTCGCCACCCCGTCCAACGCGGCGGTCTCCTGCTCGGAGAGCTCCACGACCACACGATCTGGTCGGACCGGCGCACGATTGCCCGCACCGGGCGCGACCATGGCGGGCTCTGCCAACCCGTCGAGCGCGGCGGCCCACGCCAGTTCAGCCGAGGCCCGATCCTGCCGTGCCAGCCAACCGAGGTATTCCTTGTACGGCCGGGGCGGGGGCAGTGGATCGCCCGCGTAGAGGGCGAACAGGTCTGCGATCACCAGCGGCGTCGACCACCCGTCGAGCAACACGTGATGGTTGGTGATGATCAGACGGTGCTCGTTCACACCGAGCCGCACCAACGCGAACCGGATCAACGGTGGTTCGGTCAGGTCGAACCGCCGTTCCCGTTCGGCCAACGCGATGCGGTCGGCGTCCTCCGGGGATGAGACATCTGCGAACCGCCACGGCACATCCACCCTCTTCGGCACGAGCGCGACCGCGGAGCCGTTGCGGCGACGCCGGAATCCCGCCCGCAGGTTGGGGTGTCGCCGCAGAACGTCACCAGCGGCGACACGCAGCCGCTCCGCGTCCAGCGAGCCGGACACCGCGACCACGAGCTGAACGGTGTAGACGTCCGGCCCGGTCGAGTCCAGTTCGGACTGGAACAGCAACCCCTCCGCCAACGGCGAGAGCGGCAGGATGTCCTCAAGGCCAGACTTACTCACTGCTGCTCCATTCGGCCTCGAACTCGTCGATCTCGTCTTGGGACAAGGAGACGAGCTCCAAATCCGATGGCGTGTAGCCGCCGGCGACCGAAGCGGCCGCCGTTATGCCACGCAAGTAGGCGAACCACGACTCCGCCAGCGCGCGCACCGTCGATTCCGCCAGCACACCCGTTGGCCACGACCATGTCACCGCCAGTTCAGGGCCTCCTGGCAGGTCCCTGGTTACCGCGTTAATCTCGATGGCGTGGACGACGGGCAAGTCCGCGTCGACGCCAGGAGGCACAGCGTCCGCTTCATCCGCGACCGTCCAT
>JALZNB010000092.1 GCA_030857905.1 Actinomycetota bacterium | reverse complement strand
CGTCTACACCGTGATGCAGTTGGAGAAGCGCGGCATCGAGGTGTACCTGTCCACGCTGGCCAAGTCCTTCGAGAACGGTCGCGTGCAACTCTCCGACGGCACCGAGTTCGACAGCGACACGATCGTCTGGACCGCGGGCGTCAAGTCCAACCCGGTGCTCGCCTCCTCCGACCTCCCGCTGACCAAACAGGGCAGGCTCCGCGCCACCGCGGCCATGCGGGTCGAGGGGCTGCCGCAGGTGTGGACCGCGGGCGACTGCGCCGCGGTGCCCGACCTGTCGCGCACACAGGATGATCCGATGGCGATCTGCGCGCCCAACGCGCAGAACGCGGTGCGCCAGGCCAGATTGCTCGCCAAGAACATCGTGGTCGCCCTGCGCGGTGGTGAGCCGAAGGACTACTTCCACAAGAACATCGGCTCGGTGGCCAGCCTCGGCCTGCACAAGGGGGTGGGCGATGTGTTCAACACCAAGGCCAAGGGCTTCATCGCCTGGGCCATGCACCGCGCCTACCACGTGAAAGCCATGCCCACCTTCAATCGCAAGGTGCGGGTGACCCTGGATTGGTTAACTGGCGGACTCTTCCGGCGCGAGGTGATCTCCATGGGTCAGATCAACGATCCCAAGGCGGAGTTCGCGCGGGTCTCCAAAGGCTGACCGGCAAACGGTCCATAGCGTGTTGGGCCACCCGGGCTGAACTGTCGGAAACCGTTCCCGAGCTTCGTATTCGCGCCTTAGGCTGCGGCTGCCCCCGTAGCCCAACAGGCAGAGGCAGCCCCCTTAAAAGGGGTCGAGTGCCGGTTCGAATCCGGTCGGGGGCACCAGGCAAGACCACAGTGGAACGGCCTCACACCAGGGGAAACACGGTGTGGGGCCGTTCCTTTCGGTCCAGGGTGTACCCGGTGGACCACCGCGTTATCGGGGTGTCCGTGCCGAATGGTGCCGAGGTTTCGGGCGGCATTGCGCTGGACGGACCAGCGTCGACCGCTGTCCGCTTTCGACTCGTCACTGCCGGTGGTTTCGTTCTCACTCAACGTCTTCCGAATACGGGATCGGTCGGTCTCTTCCGGCCGGAGCGGCATTTGGCGCATACGGCCGGAAGCGCGGGTCGCCCACACCGCGCGTCGCGCCGATCACTCAGCGTCCACAGTAGACTTCCCGGTCCCGCTGAACGGACCCTCTAAGCTCTGCCGAGTGGCGGAGTACCGGATCGACGACCTGGCCCGGGCGGGCGGCACCTCGGTGCGCAACGTGCGGGTGTACCAGGACCGCGACCTGCTGCCCGCGCCGGAGCGGCGAGGTCGCACCGCGATCTACGGCGACGCGCACCTCTCCCGGCTTCGACTGATCCTCAACATGCTGGAGCGCGGTTACGCGTTCGCCCAGATCAAGGAGATGCTCGACGCGTGGGCGGCCGGGCACAGCCTGGCCGACGTGCTCGGACTGGAGGCCGCGACCGGGGCCGCGTGGTCCCAGGAGCAGCCCGCCGTGATCACCGTGGCCGAGCTGGCCCGGATGTTCGGTACCCGGATCACTCCCGCGAACCTGCGCCGCGCCCTCGATCTCGGCATCCTGGAACGTCGGGACGGGCATCTCGTCGCGCCCAGCCCCAAGCTGCTCGACGCGGGACACGAGCTGGTCAGTCTCGGGGTGCCACTGGCCGAGGCGCTGGCGCTGGCCGCCGAGTTACAGACCGAGACCGACCGGGTCACCGGGCTGCTGATCACCATGGTTCGCCGGTACGTCCTCGACCCCCATGGGCCGGACTGGCTGCCCAGTGGCGACGAGCTGCCGCGGTTCGCCGAGGTGATCTCGCGGTTGCACCCGTTGGTCATGTCCGCGCTGTCGGCCGCGGTGGACCGTTCGGCGCGCCGGGGCATCCCGGAGATCATGGGTGACCGACTGATCGCGATGGCCGAACGAGCCCGCGCCGAACGCGGCGACTGACCCTTGCACGCCGACAATGACCGTTGTAACGTTCGCCATTGTCAGATAACGCGTCCGCCAGCCACGCCGGGGAGTCGCCATGGTCAGCGAGCCGCTCCGCTTCCCCGAATCCGCGCGGCACCACGTCCTGCGCGGCCGAGTCGTCGCCTCCGGTGAGGTCGACCTCGCCGTGTTCGAACAAGGCGATCCGGGCTCGCCGACCGTGCTGCTCGTGCACGGCTTCCCGGACACCCACCGGCTGTGGGACCAGATCGCCGAGCGGCTGGCGGCGGACTACCACGTCGTGCGGTACGACGTCCGAGGCGCGGGCGCGTCGACGGCCCCGCGCGCAAAGTCCGCGTACCGCACCTCCGAGCTGAGTGAGGACCTGTTCGCCGTCGCCGACGCGGTCAGCCCCAATCGGCCCGTGAACGTGGTCGCGCACGACTGGGGATCAATCCAGGCATGGGAGTCGGTGACCGACTCGCGGGCGAACGCCCGGATCGCGTCGTTCACCTCGATCTCCGGCCCCTGCCTCGACCATGTCGGACACTGGATCAGACGCAGGCTGTCTCGGCCGTCGCCGTCGAACCTCCGCCGCGTGCTGGGGCAACTCGCCCACTCCTGGTACATCTACGCCTTCCACATACCGCTTCTGCCCGCGCTGGCGTGGCGCACGGTCATCGGTCCGAGGTGGGGCGAACTGCTCAGGCGCGGCGAAGGCATTCCGCGGACCCCCGGTCATCCGGTCCCCACTGTCGGCGCCGACGCGGCGCGAGGGGTGCGGCTCTATCGGGCCAACGTGGTGCCGGTGCTGCGGCGGCCCCGGAAACGGTCGACGGACGTGCCGGTGCAGGTCGTGATCCCGACCAGGGACAAGTTCGTCACCGCCGCGCTCGCCGAGGACCTGGAACGCTGGGTCGGCAGGTTGTGGCGGCGTGAACTGGTCGCGGGCCACTGGGCGCCGCTGTCGCACCCGGACGCGCTGGCCCGGATGATCGAGGAGTTCATCGAGCATGTCGGTGGACTGCCGATGACCCGGAGCCTGCAACGAGCCGAGGCGGGCGCGGTGGACGACGGCTTCACGAATCGGCTCGTGGTGATCACCGGCGCCGGTCGCGGCATCGGACACGCCACGGCGCAAGCGTTTGCGGCGCGGGGGGCCGAGGTGGTCGTCGCCGATATCGACATCGACTCGGCCACCCGGACAGCCGACGCCATCGGCCCGGGCGCCTACCCGTACGCGGTCGACGTCGCCGACGAGGACGCGATGCGCCGCTTCGCCGACGACGTCGCCTGCGAACACGGTGTGCCCGATGTGGTGGTCAACAACGCGGGCATCGGCATGGCAGGCTCTTTCCTCGACACGACCGCCCAGGACTGGCGCCGCGTCATCGACGTCAACCTGCTCGGCGTCGTCAACGGCTGCCGCGTGTTCGGGACACTGATGACCGAACACGGCGAAGGCGGCCACATCGTCAACCTGTCCTCAGCCGCCGCGTACATCCCTCACCGCGCCATGTCCGCCTACGCCGCCAGCAAGGCGGCAGTGCTGATGCTGTCGGACTGTCTGCGTGCCGAACTCGCCGACAAAGGCATCGGGGTCAGCGCGATCTGCCCAGGCATCGTGGCCACCGACATCACCAACACCACCCGCTTCACCGGCACCGACGAAGTCCGGCAACGCGAGCTACGACAGCGGGCGACCACCGCGTATGCCCGACGCGGGTTCGGGCCGGAGCGGGTCGCCGCGGAGATCGTCCGCGCTGTCGAACGCGGCACGCCCGTGGTCCCGGTCACCGTGGAGGCCAAGATCGCCCGACTCGGCGCTCGCTTCGCCCCCGCGGTGATGCGTCGGATGGCCCGCTTTGACTTCATGGAGTAAAGACAGAAAGGCGGGCCGCTCCTGAATGG
>JALZNB010000034.1 GCA_030857905.1 Actinomycetota bacterium | reverse complement strand
CGCCAGATGTGAGGATATGTGCCACCCTCGTCGACAGCCGGTAGGTGATCTCGATGTCAGTCCCGAGAAGTGCTTCTAAAGACGTCACTAGATCAACGAGAGCATCACTTGCAACGACACGGTCATAACTCGCGAAAAAATAGCGCAGTGCAAGAGGTAGACCTGGCGGGCTGGAGACGACCCCCGGCTGCCGCAATTTTTCCAATTGGGCGTGTACCCGCGCAATGGGCTTTCGCAGGGAGGGCGTTAGGTCAAAAGTCGAGCCGAAGACGGAGGGCCGCGGCACCCCGGTCCTGTGAGAGCCGCCGACCCCCACGTTAAATCGCGCTAGGCGAAGTAGGTACATCTGTCCATTACCGACGTGCCCAGGGGCTACCAGTCTCATCGCCTCGATCACGGTGTTGGCCAGCAGCATCGCTCGTCCGTCACTGGCAAGAACAAAATTCTCGGGCGTCTTGGGCTGCCGTGACTCCGCAACCAGCACGAAAGTGCTTGGCCCGAATCCGGCCCCCCATTCATCGAGCAGTCGGTCCATGACGCGCGAGTCACATCCCAGCGGACCCAGAATCGTTTCACTCCTCCCGACGATGACCACGTCGTCGGTGAGCCTGATCGCCCCGGTTGCGCCGGCGCCCACGATGTTCTGGAAGCCCTGATCAGACGTGTCTACTTGAAGAAACTCCAGGTTCGCGACACCGCGAAACGTCCAGTCAGGGACTGCAGCCTCTTCGCGAAATTGGCGCCAGGTGTCCCGGAAGGCGGCTTCAGGCGAGTCCACAAAGAGTGGATTCTTGATAGCGCTATACACGAACTGAAGTACGACCCGCTCCGCTCCGTCCCCCGGATAATGTTGTCCCGCTTCCGGGAGCGCGGGTACGGCCTCTGCTGCGTGAGCGAAGTTTGCCAGGCCGCGAACGCGTTCGTCCAGTTCTGTTGAGTACAGTGCGATGCCGAAGAAGTCGCGGAGCGGGCGGTCGCTCGTCCGAACCAACTCGTGTGCTTCGGCTACCAGGGCGCTCAGTGCTATCTCAACGGTGTCTTCTGGGCTCATGGTGGGAGTCTGCCCGCCCGATGGGCAGAGCGTAGCGCGTGCGGGACTCGACTTGAGACTGCAGCACAACTCGTTCTGGCTAGCGGTCGTGACGACGGTGCGCCGCTCCTCGGGTCCGTAAGGCCCTCCTCGCGATGTTTCCCGTCGACCGCACTTGACACCGGGACGTTGGCCGTATTCGAAGGCGGATCTGGCACGGCTGGTCAAGGCCAGCCATTCCCGCGCTATCTGGGGGGGCGAATGCTGCGTTCGAGCGCGGCATGCGCGTGTTCCGTGCGAACGACAGACGCATGGCGACCGCCAACCTAAGCCTGATCGCTGGCGGGGCCGCACGCGATGGTTAAGCGGCCGGTGGGGGGTGACCCTAGAGACCTCCGGCGGCACTAGTGGGCGGTGTGGGGCGCCCATAGTGAGCGAAATGGGCGGCCCCCAGTGGCACGCGCCTCGAGGCCGCCTCGGCGCCTACTCCCTGCTCATAGACACATAGCTATCCATCAATCAGCTGGGCCGCCGCTTGGAGTCCGCTCGCGGTACACCGCCGCCACCGCCGCTCGGGAGGATTCATCCCTGTCCGGCCAGAGGTGGCCGTAGGTATCGAGGGTCGTCTTGGCAGAGGCGTGCCGCAGCCGCGCCTGGACAACCTTGACGTCGAGCCCCGACGCGATGAGGAGCGAGGCGAAGTAATGCCGCAGGTCGTGGAACCGGAAGTCGTTGGTCAGCCCCGCCGTCTCACGGCAAGCCCGGACCGCGCGTTCGATCGTCCACGGTCCGGCGGGGTTGCCCCACTGGTCGCTGGCCAGAAACCGCCCGTCGCCGAGTTGAATCGCGTCGGCAAGCAGGTGCGCCATCTCCTTTGGGATCGGGATGGCCGTGCGGCTCCGATCGGACTTCAGTGGCTCCTCCGGCCACTGCACGATCGGATGAATCACCCCGGCCCCGAAGTCGACGTGTTCGACCCGCATTGCGGCCGCCTCGGCAAGCCGCAACCCTGCATGGGCCCCGAGCAGGATTGCAGGCCGCACACCTTCGGGTACTGCTTCGTAGAGCGCCCAGACCTGACGGTTGGTCGCGACGTACGGCCGTTGCTTTCCCATCCCCGGCGACGTACGACGCGAGCACGGGTTGCGCGCGACGAGCCCGTCGTGGACCGCGTCAGTGAAGAGCTGCGAGAGCCGGGAGTAGATCGCGTAGATGTACGAGTCGGCTCGGCCTTCGACCTTGAGCACCGCGGTCCAGGCGTGTACGTCGGACGGCTTGACCGCCGACAGCTGCACCGACCCGAAGTCCCTTGATGATCTTGATGTGAACCTCGGCCTGCCGCACGGTCGACTTGCGCCGAGTGCCGTAGCCGGCCAGCCACTTGTCGCACCACTCCCCCACGGTGAGCTTCGCGTCCTTAGGTGCGACGTGGTCACCGCGAAGGAGCGCAGAGACCTGCTTGTCGATCCAATTCTGCCCGTCGACCTTCCGGTCGAACGCGCGCGTGTGCTCGCAGGCGGCGTCGTCGACGTACCGCGCGCGCCAGCGGGTCACCTGGCCCGCGACAGCCGACGGCACCTCAATGGTGTTGCCGTGCTCGTCCTTGATGCGTTTACGCCAACGGTCCTCGACGGCTCCGCGTTGGGAGCGTCGTTGTCGGGGCGTGGTCCTGGGCTGCTTGCTCATCTGTCCGCCGTAGCACTCGACGCCACCCGACGGGGTCGGCGCTCACCGTGCCTGTGGATGGATCAGGCTACGCCGCGGCCTGTGGACTCGCGCTGCTCGTCGAGCCAGTCCATAACGTCGTGGCGCCAGTAGCGAAGACGCCGCCCGATGATGAAGCCGAGCGGCCCGGTGCCCAGGACACGCCAGTAGCGCAGCGAGGCGACTGGCATGCGGAGCAGCTCGGCGACCTCTTCGATGGTGAGCAGTACGTCGCGGAGAGTCGGGTCGCGGTGGAGGTACTCGGTCATGGTCGGCTCCTGCCTGTCGGGGTTGGTCCTACCCCTAAAGACCGCAGATACACGCCGAGTGGCCATGACTACAAGCGCCAGTCCGTTCAACCTGTGGACGCGTTTCAAGAATCACGTATCGCCCGATGACTGCCCAGCCGGTGATCGATGACTAGCATGGCGCGCGTAATCCGTTTCGGCCCGACAGTGCGCGTCGATCACGACAAGCCTCCACCCGTACGGGAAGACAGTTATGCCTTCCTGGAGTTGTCGTGCCCCTCTACCGGGACTCCGTCGCAGGAGTCCGCTCGCAGATCGCCGCCAGCACTTTGGTGCCGACCATGAGTGAGCAGTTCGCGTTCGTCTACGGTCACCGTCCCTCCCCGGCCGAGGTCCGCTCGTGGGAGCGGAGCCTTTCGGTGCTGGCGAACGTCTTGCACGACGCGGGACTGGACCAGGTCGACATCCTTCTCGAGTACCGGCTGCCGCTGACGAGCCGCCGGGTGGACGCCGTCCTGTGCGGCGTGCACCCCCGGACGACGGACTCGTCTTACGTTGTTGTCGAACTGAAGCAGTGGAGTCGTGCGATGGCCGTGGACGGCACCGACGACGTCGTGCTAGACGACGGCCACGGCCGCCGCCTCCACCCCTCCGCGCAGGTCGGCGGCTACTGCGAGTACCTCGCTGACTTCAACGCATCTCTCAGGGGTACGACGGAACGACTCTCCGGCGTTGCCTATCTGCACAACGCCAACGACGACGGCATCGCTGGTCTGTGGGCGTACCCCCAGAGCCGGACCACGCGCATGTTCACCGGCCAAAGGCGCGGGGAGTTTCTCGCTTTTCTTCAATCCGTGCTTGCCTCAGCTCCTGGCGCCCAGGCGGCCGATGACCTCATGGGTGCCGCGATCAAACCGAGCAAACAGCTCATGGCACTGGCAGCGCAGGAAATCCAGGACCGTGAGCAGTTTGTCCTCATCGACCAGCAGCAGGTGGCCTACTCGATGGTGATGCGTGCCGTGAATCGGGCGCGCACCGCTACCACGAAGCACGTCGTCATCGTCACGGGCGGACCAGGTTCGGGAAAGAGCGTCATCGCGCTCAGTTTGCTCGGCGAACTGTCCAGGCAGGGCCGAACGGTGCTGCACGCCACCGGGTCCTCCGCCTTCACCCAGACGCTCCGGAAGATCGCCGGTGCACGGGCACCACGGGTGCGTTCCCTCTTCAGCTACTACAACAACTTCGGCGACGCCGAGGCGAACGGGTTGGAGGTGTTGATCAATGATGAGGCCCACCGCATCCGGGAGACTTCGACGAACCGGTGGACTCCTGCGAACAAGAGGTCGAGCCGTCCGCAGGTGGAGGACCTGATCGACGCAGCCCGAGTCTCCGTTTTCCTCCTCGATGAGCACCAAGTGGTAAAGCCGGGAGAGCGCGGCAGCGTCGCAGACATCGAATCCGCCGCGGCTCGGCTCGGCTGTGAGGTGATCCGGGTGGACCTAAACGATCAGTTCCGCCTTGGGGGTAGCCGCCCCTACGAGGAGTGGGTGCTCCGATTGCTCGGCCTCGAACCCGGTGGTCCGATCGGTTGGAAAGGTTCAGATTCTTTCGAGCTCGACGTATCCGACTCGCCTGCGTCCATGGAGGCGGGGCTGCAGTCACGCATCACTGCTGGGTACTCGAGTCGGATCGCTGCGGGGTACTGCTGGAGCTGGAGCAAGCCCAAGGTCGATTACCTTTTCCCCGACGTCAAGATCGGCACGTGGGAGCGACCCTGGAACAACCCCAAGGACACCCGCGTCGGCGACGCACCAGGGCGACCGTTCTGGGCAACCGACCCGGACGGCTTCGACCAACTGGGGTGCATCTACACGGCGCAGGGATTTGAGTACGACTACAGCGGCGTGATCATGGGTCCAGATCTCGTCTGGCGAACCGACGGGTGGGTCGCCCAGTCCGACCGCAGCCATGACACTCAGGTCAAGCGTGGCAC
>JALZNB010000031.1 GCA_030857905.1 Actinomycetota bacterium | reverse complement strand
CTCAGGATCTTCACGCCTGCTCGTTCGAGGACGTGAGCGCCCCCCGCGGCGACCGGGTTGGGGTCCGCGACGGCGTAGACCACGGTGGACACTCCGGCCGCCAGGAGGGCGTCGGTGCACGGCGGGGTGCGGCCGTGGTGCGCGCAGGGTTCAAGGGTCACGACCGCGGTGCCACCCCTGGCCCGCGGCCCCGCGGCGCGCAGCGCCATCACCTCGGCGTGCGGACCGCCCGGCGGCTGGGTGGACCCGGATCCGACAGGCGTGCCGTCAGCGTCGAGGATCACGCAGCCGACCGGCGGGTTGGGGCTGGTGGAGCCGCGCACGGCTGTGGCGCACGCGATCGCCTCGCGCATCGCCGTCGTCCACCGCTCGCCCACGCGGGACAGTCTCCCAGGACCGCGCTCAACTTGGTGTAGTACCCCGTTCGCCCAGGGCGTATCCGGCTTCGGTGACTCAGGTGTTCAACAGCAGCAGCGTCAGACAGGTGACGCTCGCGAGGGCGCCGCCAATGGTGATGACCCGCAACCGCGAACGCAACGCGTCATCCCAGTCGGTTTGTCTGCCGGAGACGTACCTGGCCAGCGGGGTCAGTGCTCGGCCACCGCCGAATCCGACTCCGGCCAGCACCGCGACCGCGATGCCCCCGGTGTCCGAGGTGACCAACAACACCGCTGCGGCCAGCACGTACGGCGTGGTGGCCGAGACGTAGGTCCGCACCCCGGTACCCAGCTCGAAACCGAATTGCAACGCGCCGCGCGTGATGCTCCGACGCAACACCTCCTGCGGCACCTGCCTGGCGTTCTGCGGCAGTGGGAACCGGACGACGCCGATGTCACGCAGCAGACCCAGTCCGGCGAGAGCGAGGACCAACCCATGTCGCACCGGTTCGGCGAGCGAGGTCACCAGACCGCCCGCCAGCCACAGCACAACCGCGCTGAGTACGCCACCCACCAGCAGACCCGCTGTGAACAAGCCGAGCACCGTGCCTTGTCGAACCTGGTCCCGCCACCCGGGCGAGGTCAGCGCGAGCGCGCTGTTACGGGTTCAAACGGAACCGGAGAGGGTGTAACCGGCCAACCCGCCGAGCATCGCCCACGTCGTGATGGACCATCCCGTGATGCCGAAAACCACCCCGGCCATGGCCAGCACGACCAGTGGAGCGACCGGGTCGGTGAGCAGCCGCCGAGCCGCGAACACCGGGCCTGGCCGGGCATCCTGGTCTGTCACGCCGCGCCACCGGTGAGCGTGCGCCAAGTGTTTTGTCCGACCACACCGTCGACGGTCAGCTTGTTCTGGCCTTGGAAGTCCCGGGTGGCCGCCACGGTGGCGGAGCCGAACACGCCGTCGACGGTCAACCGGTAGCCGTAGCGGTTCAGTTGCACCTGAACCGCCCGTACCTGGTGGCCGGATTCGGCGGCGCGAGTGGTGACCACCAGTTTGGGCCAGGTCTGTGGGTCGACCTTGCCGGTGGTGGCGAGTTGGTTGGCCGACTGGAACTGTCGAACGGCGGCGGCTGTCCCGGTACCGAATATGCCGTCGACCGTCGTCGGGTACCCACGGAAGGTAAGGAGGTACTGCACGGATGACACAGTCGCGCTCGGACTACCGGCGGCCGTGGTCGGCCAGTTCAGCGTCTGCTGGCAGCCGCAGTCAGTGGTCCAACGGCAGATCGAGCGGACCCAGCCGGAGTCGACCTTGCGGTAGCCGTCGTGGCAGCGCCGCTCGATGTGACAGGTACACGACCCGCATCCCCGGTCGTAGCGCCACATCCAGCCGTCGTAGCTGCCACTGAAGCACGCGTTGGGTCGCAGCGTCCAGGTGACCTGGTCATTCTTGTGAAAGCCCAGGTTCGCGCCCGCGGTCTCGCAGGAGTCGGCGAACACCATGCTGGGACCACAGCCGGGCGAACATTGGTGGTCCACCGCGTAGGACGGGCAGCTCGGGTAGATGTCGTAACCGTCGGCGACAGCGCGCCGCACGGCCGGGAACACGCCGAGGGCGGCCAGCCCCACGACCGTGCCCGCCCGCAGGATGGCTCGTCTGGACAGCGACCAGTCGACACCGTTCCAGGGACGGGTCGGTCGACGCATCTCGACCGGCATTCCGGGATCGGTACCCCGCAACGGGGGCACGGTGATAGTGGTCATGCCACTCCCCTGTTCTCGCTCATGCGGTGTCCACTGGCCTGGGTTCGCTCGGGGTGCCGAGCAGTTCGCGAACGGCTTTGCGGGAGCCGACGGGTCCCGCGGTCGTCACTCGGCCGTCGGTGCCCACGAGAACGGCGAACGGGGTGGCGATCACGTCGTACGCGGCGAACAGACCACTCTGGTGAGCGTGCGCTGTCGCCGGGGCGACTATCTCGGGAGCGTCACCGGAGTACAACCCGTGCACCGACCATGTCGCGCCGCTGTCGATTTCCGTCAGCCGGGTCGTCTCCGCCAGCGCTTCAGCACAGGTGTGACAGTTCGGGGAGAGGAACAGCAGCACGGCGGGCAGGGCCGGAGCGATGCGGTCCACGCCCGGCGCCGGATGACCGGGCAGCGGCCCGATCCGCGCGGCGGGTCGGGAGGGAGTCGACGACAGTGCGTGGACCTGCCTGACCAGACCGGCGGTCACCAGCGCCAACAACAGCAAGGCCACCCAGGTCAGGATCAACGCGCTCGTCTGAAAACTCATGGGGCCACACTCCGTAGCGCGGATCGATCATCAAGGCGGTCGTGCCTGGCCGCGGGCAGCTGCCAGAGCAGGGCCGTGAACGTGGCAGCCGCCAACAGGGTCACCAGCAAGGGTGAGTCGAACGTGGTGAGCTGCGGGACTGTGCCGGACGCCGCCGCGCTCAGCGCCATCACGGCGAGAGCGAACGCCCGACCGGCCACCCAGCCATCCATCGGCACCTCGACACCTCCGCACCCGCAGGGTCCGACGCGGCCGGTGGAGATGACCAGCAGCCCGTAGCCGCCGTAACAGGCGAACAGCACCCCGGACGCCACCAGTGCCACCGGCACGACGCCCGTGACCCCGAGCAACCCGACCAGCAGCACGATCCCCAGCGCGGTCTCGGCGGCGATCACGCAGGCCGCGACCAGAACGGCGCCCGCCCGCGGCAGCACGCCGTGCGCGACCAACGCCGCAGGCAGTGCGCGAGGTGCGCGCAGGTGCTCGACAACGGCTATGACCAGGGTGAAGAGGACGGAGTACGCGGCCACACCCGCCAGCAGGGTCACCATCGGTGCCTCACTCCGACCTGATCAGCCGCAGCCGCAACCCACCGAGCAGCTCCGGAACCCGCTCGATCTCGGTGTCGGCCAGCGGGATCACGGTGGCCCAGGTGCCCTCGCCCGCGAGAACGAAGTACTTACTGCCATCGGAGAGGGTGTCGGTGAACAGCTCACCCGACGGGGTGGTCACGCCTCGCCACGCGGGCAGGCGGGTGGCCTGCGGCGCCGCCGGGGTCGTCACCTCGACCAGTCCGAGCCGGGGCACCTGTTTGACGACGCAGGCCGGTCCGACGAACTCGTTGTCCGAGCCGAATGGCCCGATCGTCACACCGTCTTGCTGTTCGGCGATCCGCAGCGTGTTCAGGATGCCGAGCACAGCGCGACTCGACGAGCCGTAGAAGTGACCGATAAGGCCGTAGCGCTCTCCACGCCACTGCGCGAGCAGAAGATCCTCTTGCCGGTGGGTGCCCGCGTCGTGCCTGCTGGCCCGCCCGATTCGCAGCGTGCCGTCGGCGAACCGCAGTTCCTCGTCGAAGGCGGGCACGCCGAGCGCATCGGCGAGGTCGTCGCCCAGCCCGACCGCCCCGGCGACGAATTCGTACCGTCTGCCCCGCACGTTCACCTCGGCCGTGGAGGTGAACGGCTGACTGAGGTCCAGCGAGCCGGTGAACCCGAATCGCGTCCCGTCCAGCGCCAGGTGCACCACCGCGGTCTCGCCTGTCTCGACCAACGCCATCACCCTCCGCCGCCCAGCGGGTATCTGTTGACCGATTCACCGGACTGTAGGTGAATATATGACGGAACCTGGGTGGAGGAAATCGCCCATTCGGCCGTGCCGTGCCCGCTGCGACCAGCCCCCTTGGTCCCAGCTCACCCGAACGGGAGCGGGGGTGCCCCCACGCGAGATCGGAGTGAACTCAAGGCGGGCGAATTCCGCCGGGTGGATGTCCCCGGCCATCGCGCTACCGGATCTACCGCACAGCGCGGTGTGCGGCGTTGGCCGCCTGTTCACGCAGAGCGCGTATCGCCCGAGCCGGGTCCTCGGCGCCGTAAACGGCCGAGCCCGCGACGAAACAGTCGACGCCCGCGGCCGCTGCCTGCTCGATGGTGTCGGCGTTGATGCCGCCGTCGATCTCGACCAGGACGTCGAGGTGGCCGGTGTCGACCAGGTTCCGCACTGTGCGCACCTTGTCGAGCACCTGGGGCATGAAGCTCTGGCCGCCGAAACCGGGCTCCACGGACATGATCAACAGCGTGTCGTAGTGCTTGAGCAGCTCGATGTAGGGCTCCAGCGGGGTGCCCGGCTTGACCGACAGCCCGGCCTTCGCCCCCGCCGCCCGCAGGTCGCGGGCGATCGCGATCGGGTCCCGGGCCGCCTCGACGTGCACGGTCACGTTGTGCGCGCCCGCCTCGGCGTACCCGATCGCCCAGCGGTCGGGGTCGGCGATCATGAGGTGGCAGTCCATCGGGATGTCGGTCACCTTGAGCAGTGCCTCGACGATCGGCAGCCCGAGGGTCAGGTTCGGCACGAAGTGCGCGTCCATCACGTCCACGTGCAGCCAGTCCGAGCCCGCGACCGCGGCCACTTCGTCGGCGAGGCGGGCGAAATCGGCGGACAGGATGCTGGGGGCGATCATCGGTGCGTCAGACACGGAATCGGAGCCTATGCGGTGCCGGGCGCGCGGGCCGAAGGTGGTGGGACATCACCGAAGTCGGCCCGGTGATCGGAGTAGGTTCGCCGCGTGAGACACAGTGGACCGGACGGGGTTGAGACGGGTGTCGCGATGACCCGGGTATTGCGGGTGTCCGCGTACGTGGTGTGCGTGGATGACGGGAAAGTGTTGCTGGCACGCTGGATCGGACATTCCGGCAGCACCCTGTGGACGTTGCCCGGCGGCGGGCTGGACCACGGCGAGGACCCGCTGGACGCGGCCGTGCGCGAGGTGTTCGAGGAGACCGGCTACGAGATCGAGGTCAGTGCCCTGCTGGGTGTCGACACCTTCCACGGCACGCTCGCCGACGATCCGGTGCCGAAGGACCGACACAGCGTCCGGGTGATCTACGCGGCCGACATCGTGGGCGGGACGCTGCGGTTCGAGGTCGGCGGGACCACCGACATGGCGGCGTGGATACCACTCGACCAGGTCGCCGGGTTGGCGCGGACACCGTATGTCGATGTGGGACTGGAACTGCTGTCGTCCCGTCCCGCGACCGGACGTCTGAAAGCCTGACAGGGAGGGAAAGGAGGGCGCTGTCAGCGGACAGCGCCCTCCTTTTTCTCTTGGTTACCGTCCGGCGATGACCGGCTGGAGATCAGCGCGAGTGATGTCGGCGTCGAGGCTGTCGGCCTGCGCCTGAGTGGACGCACCAGCTTCCGGAACCGGCTGGGCCAGCGGCTCACACTGGGCGTCGGACTGGCGGCCCGACTTGCGGGTCGGCAGCGCACCGGTGGCGAGGTAGTCGGCGATCTGGTTGTCGACGCACGCGGTGCCGTTGAGGGAACCGGAGTGGGTCGTCCCGCCGACGGCTTCGATCAGCACCGACTTCGGGAAACGAGCACGGACCTCCAGGCTGCCCTCGTACGGCGTGGCCGCGTCGAGGGTTTCGCTCAGCAACAGGATCGGCGGCACCTTCGAGCCGTCGACCTTGACCGGCCTGCCCGCCTTCGCACCCCAGTTCACGCAGGGCGCGTTGAACCAGGCGTTGCCCCAGGTCTCGAACGGGGCCTTGGCGTGGGTGATCCAGTTGTCGACGCGCCAACGGTTCCAGTTGGTCGGCCACTGGACGTCGGTGCACTGCACCGCCAGATACACGGCGTAACTGTTGTCCGTCCCCGGTCCATTCGGGTTCGCCGAGGTGTAGAGGGCCTTCAGCGCGGAGACGTCACCCTCGTTGACGTAGGCGGCGTATGCCTCGGCCACGTCCTCCCAGCCGAAGACGTAGTAACCGACCTGGAGGAACACGTCGGTCAGCTCGGACGGGCCGAAGCCCTCCGCCGGGGTCCTGCGCAGCTTCTGCTGTTCGGCGTAGAAGCGGCGCTCGATGTCGCGGGCGCTGGTGCCGAGGTGATAGACGTTGTCGTACTTGGCCAGCCACGCGAAGTAGATCTTGACGTTGCGGTCGAACGCGACGTCCTGGTCGAGGTTCGCCTGGTACCACACCTTGCGCGGGTCGACGTTGCCGTCGAGCACCATCCGGCGCACCCGTTCCGGGTAGAGCGTGCCGTAGACCTGGCCGAGGTAGGTGCCGTAGGAGAAGCCGTAGAAGTTGATCCGCTCCTGGCCCAGCACGCGACGGATCGAGTCCATGTCCTTCACGGAGTCGATGGTCTTGAGGTGATCGAGCAGCGCGCCGCCCGCGGTGTCACAGGCCTTGGCGTAGCCGCGTGCCTTGGTCCGCCACGCGTCTTCGAGCGCCTTGGTCACCGGCACGTAGTACGGCCTGCCGAGGCCGGTGTAGTCGCCGTCACAGGCCAGCGCGGGCTGGCTCGATCCGACGCCACGGGGGTCGAAACCGATCCAGTCGTAGGCCCGGCCCGCGCCCTTGGGCACGTACTCGCCGAGCACCGACAGCGTCAGGCCCGATCCGCCGGGCCCGCCCGGGTTGACCAGCATGATGCCCTGGTACTGCGCGGCGGGCACCGTCGCCTTGATCCGGGACACCGCGATCTTGATCTTGGTTCCGCCCGTGCGCGCGTAGTCGAGGGGAACCTCGACGAAGCCGCACTCGGCGCCGCGACGCTGCAGACCCGGGCTCGCGCACCCGCCCCACACGATCGGCGCGGGCTGGTAGTCGACCTGGTTCGACACGGGCGTCGCCTGTGCCGTCGGCACGACGACCAGGCCGCCGACCACGGCACTCGCCGCGGCGAGGACCGCCACGATTCTCTTCAACTGTGCCCCTTTTCCTCACGTCCGTCCGCGACGCGGGCCGCCGGGACACCCCGATGCTGCCCCGCGAACGTCCAAATAGGAATAGTCCACGCCGATAATCCTTTGTGGACTGGAACTTTGCGCGCCGATGGGTGACGTGTCCGGCCAACGGTCGTGGCCCGTTCGGGTCAACGGCCCCGAAAAGGCGAGAGCGGGCGACCCGTCGGGCCGCCCGCTCACACCGCTGTCCGTCTCAGGCGCGCAGCGCGGCGCCGTGGCGTTCGGTGGCCGCGGCGACCGCCGCGTCCCTCGCCGCGGTGGCTTCCTCCACGGTCAGCGTGCGATCCGGCGCGCGGAAACGCAGCGAGTAGGCCAGCGACCGCTTGCCCTCGCCGACCTGGTCGCCGGTGAACAC
>JALZNB010000022.1 GCA_030857905.1 Actinomycetota bacterium | reverse complement strand
AGCGCGACCGCCGTGGTGTCGGAACCGCCGCGACCGAGGGTGGTGATGTCCTTGGTGTCCTGGCTGACGCCCTGGAAGCCCGCGACGAGGACGATGAAGCCCTCGTCGAGCGCGGCCTGCACGCGGCCGGGCGTCACGTCGATGATCCGCGCCTTGCCGTGCGCGGAGGTGGTGATCACCCCGGCCTGCGAACCGGAGAACGACCGCGCCTCGGCGCCGAGAGCGCTGATCGCCATCGCGACCAGCGAGTTGGAGATCCGCTCCCCCGCGGTCAGCAGCATGTCCATCTCCCGCGTCGGCGGGACCGGATTCACCTGCTTGGCCAGGTCGAGCAGTTCGTCGGTGGTGTCACCCATGGCGGAGCACACCACGACGACCTCGTTGCCCGCCTTGCGTGTAGCGACGATCCGCTCGGCCACCCGTTTGATCCGGTCGGCGTTCTCCAGCGAGGAACCGCCGTATTTCTGGACGACGAGCGCCACTGCGTACAACCTCCTCAAGCCGCGAGCGGACCGCCCGGGCCGCTGCCTTATATCGTGGCGAGCCTACCGTTCGGACGGGTATTCCCTGGCCACGTGTGTGGTAGCCGCCACTGGGCGGTCAACTTCACACTTGGCGGCTACCCTGGGTCGGCGAACGGCGGCCTGGCCGAGTCGGGGAAGGGACCGGGGTGTCTGCGACGGACGTGGCGCGAACGCGGGCGGATCCGCCGGAGGACGGCACGGCGCCCGACGTCGCCCGCGGCCACCTGGCCCGGCGGGTGCTGTATCTGTTGGCCCCCGGGTTGATCTTCCTCGGTGTCCGTCAGGTCGGCCTGGTCGTACTCGGCTGGATGGCGGCCCGCAACAACGTCTCGGCGACCGAGGTCCTGCGTTCGTGGGACGGCCAGTGGTTCCTCGCGATCGCCGAGAACGGCTACGCCGGGGTCCCTGATGGTCTGGTCGACGCGTTCGGCCGCCGCAGCGCGGAGACGCCGCTGGCGTTCTTCCCCGGATACCCGACAGTCGTCGGCTGGCTCAACGACCTGGGATTCGAGCTGCTGCCCTCCGCACTGGCCGCCACCATCGCGTTCGGGGTGATCACCGCCTACGGTCTGCTGCGCCTGGGTGAGATCGTGCGGGGCGGGTCACGCAAGGCGGGCCTGATCCTGGTCGCCCTGTTCGCCGCGTCCCCGATGTCGATCGTGTTGTCGATGGCCTACTCGGAGTCGATGTTCTGCGCCTTCGCCGTGTGGGCACTGGTCTTCGTCCTGCGACGCGAGTGGCTCGCCGCGGGCCTGTGCGTCGCGGCGGCGGGCGTGGTCCGTCCGACGGCGGCCGCCCTGGTCCTCGCCGTCGGTCTGGCGGCACTGATCGCCGTGGTGAAACGCCGCGACAGTTGGTTGCCGTGGGTCGGTGGCCTGCTGGCCCCGGTCGGTCTGGTCGGCTACCTGGCCTGGGTCGGCGCCCAAACCGGCGAGTGGGACGGCTGGTTCGCGCTGCAACGCCGAGGCTGGGACTCCGAGTTCGACGGCGGCGTCGCGACGGTCAAGTTCAGTCTGGACATCCTGGGCAACGCCCGGTCGGTGCTCGAAGTCGCGACGGTCGCCCTGATCGTGACCGCGCTGGTGTTGTTGGGCATCGGCGTCCACCGCAAACTGGAATGGCCGCTGCTGGCCTACGCGATCGGCGTGCTGGCCATGGACCTGTGCTCGAACGGCCTGATGAACTCCAAGCTGCGCTTGATGATCCCGGCCTTCACCCTGCTGCTGCCGGTGGCGCTGGCACTCGCGAAACGGCGAACGTCGACGATCATGCTGTCCCTGACCGCACTGGCGATCACGGGCGCGTGGTTCGGTGCGTACTCGATCACCGCATGGGGGTACGCCATCTGATGCACCCGCTGATCCGTTCCCGCTGGAGCCCGCGCGCGCTGGACCCGTCCGGGGAGGTGTCCTCCGAAGCGCTGCGGAACCTGGTGGACGCGGCGCGGTGGGCACCGTCGTACGGGAACACACAACCAGCCCGATACCTCGTGGGCCGACGCGGCGACGACGCGTACAACCGCGTTTTCTCGGTGCTGAACAAGGGAAACCAAGCCTGGGCCAGTGCGGCGGGCGCCCTCGTCATCGCCTGTGTGGAAACGCGGAACGACAAGGGTGAGATCCCCTACGCCGAGTACGGGGTCGGTCTGGCGACGGAAAACCTGGTGTTGCAGGCGGTGGCCGAAGGTCTTGTGGCACACCAGATGGCGGGCTTCGACAAGGGCAGGGCCTCGGCGATTTTCGAGCTGCCGGACCACGTACGCCCTCTGGTGGCGATAGCGATCGGCGTTCTCGGATCACCCACCCTGCTGCCGCAAGACAAGCGTCCACGAGAAACCGCCGAACGCCATCGACGGCCGCTCTCCGAACTGGCCTTCACCACGTGGGGAACCCCGGCATTCGAGCCAACACCTGATCAGACGGACCGATAGGTCAGCCGAGTCTGCGGATGAACTTGGCGGCCACACTGGACACGACCAACCAGAAGACGGCGGCCAACCCGTAGTTGATCAGCACACCGAGTTTGGCGTCTTCCGGGGTGAACAGGTTCTTGAACGCCAGCGCGAACGGATCGGCCAAGTCGCGCACCACACCGGTGATCCAGTTGTCCGGGTTGGCGTCGCCCATGACGAGAATGATGTGCGCTACCAGCACGAGCGCGAACAGCAGACCGATCCACCGGATGAGACCCGCGACGATGCCCGCGATCCGGCCACGCAGCTGACCGGTGCCGCGTCGGTGTCGGGTGTTCGTGGAGGCGTCCTCGCGCTCAGCCATGCACAGAAGTCTGTCACGCCGTTTCCGGCTACGCACGACCCGCTTCACCCAGGTCACCGCATCTGCGTCCACGATGTGGACGTGTGATTCCAAATTTGTGCCGCCGGTGGGCTACCCTCGCCGCATGGCACGCGCCTTCCTGCTTCGCTGCCGCGACGGGGCCTGATCCGACTGGCTCCCCGTCGCGGAGTTCGGCCTCGCGGCCGGTCGACAATTCGCAATAGGCAGCAGGAGCCCCCAGATGTCGCAAGCGCACTACTCGTCCGACCTCGTCACCACCGGCCGTCTGCGCACCCCCGCCCGACCAGCGCCCTCCGACCAGCCCGCGTGGAACACCCAGCTCGGCAGTTCGATGCCGACGCACCGCTACCGCCCGTTCGCCGAGCTCGTCGAGCCGATCACCCTGACCGACCGCACCTGGCCGGACACCGTGATCACCCGAGCGCCGCTGTGGTGCGCGGTCGACCTGCGTGACGGCAACCAGGCACTGATCGACCCGATGTCCCCCGCCCGCAAACGCCGCATGTTCGATCTGCTGGTTCGCATGGGCTACAAGGAGATCGAGGTCGGTTTCCCGGCCGCGAGCCAGACCGACTTCGACTTCGTCCGGGAGATCATCACCGAGGGCGCGGTTCCCGACGACGTCCGAATCCAGGTGCTCACCCAGGCCAGGCCCGAACTCATCGAGCGGACCTACCAGGCGCTCGAAGGCGTGCCGCGCGCGATCGTGCACCTCTACAACTCCACGTCCATCCTGCAACGGCGAGTGGTGTTCCGGCAGGACCGCGACGGCATCAAGAAGATCGCCACCGCGGGCGCCGAGGTCGTACTCGACTTCGCCGAGCGGTACCCGGAGACCGACTTCCGCTTCGAGTACTCCCCGGAGTCCTACACCGGAACCGAACTCGGCTACGCCGCCGAGGTCTGCGACGCCGTCGCTGACATCTGGCAGCCGACACCAGAGCGTCCGATGATCGTCAACCTGCCCGCCACCGTCGAGATGGCCACCCCCAACGTCTACGCCGACTCGATTGAGTGGATGAGCCGCAACCTGGGACGCCGCGACTCGCTGATCCTGAGCCTGCACCCGCACAACGACCGGGGAACCGGGGTGGCCGCGGCGGAGCTGGGTTACCAGGCTGGCGCTGACCGCATCGAGGGCTGCCTGTTCGGCAACGGCGAACGCACCGGCAACGTCGACCTGGTGACACTGGGGATGAACCTGTTCAGCCAGGGCATCGATCCGCAGATCGACTTCTCCGACATCGACGAGATCCGCCGCACGGTCGAATACTGCAACCAACTCCCCGTCGCCGAACGCCACCCGTGGGGCGGCGACCTCGTGTTCACCGCCTTCTCCGGCAGCCACCAGGACGCGATCAACAAGGGCTTCGACGCGCTCAGGGTCGACGCGGACGCGGCCGGTGTGCCGGTCGACGAGCACCCGTGGGACGTCCCGTACCTGCCGATCGACCCGCGGGACATCGGGCGCAGCTACGAGGCGGTCATCAGGGTCAACTCGCAGTCCGGCAAGGGCGGCGTCGCGTACCTGATGAAGACCGAACACCAGCTCGTCCTGCCGCGTCGGCTGCAAATCGAGTTCTCGCAAGTCATCCAGGCCGTCACCGACTCAGAAGGCGGCGAGGTCAGCCCGAAGGAGATGTGGGACGTCTTCGCGGGCGAATACCTCGACCGGGTGACACCCCTGAGCCTCGCGGGCAGCCGCATCACCGACGACGGCGAAGGCCGCGACGAACTCGCCGCCATCGTTCGCATCGACGGCGAGGCACACGACGTCGCAGGCGTCGGCAACGGCCCGATCGCCGCGTTCGTCGACGGTCTCGCGGCCGTGGGCTTCGATGTCCGCGTGCTCGACTACGTCGAACACGCCATGACCTCAGGCGACGACGCGCGAGCGGCGGCCTACGTGGAATGCGCCATCGGCGACCAGGTGCTGTGGGGCGTCGGCGTCGACAGCTCAATCGTCACGGCGTCACTGCGGGCCGTGATGTCCGCGATCAACCGGGCTCACAGGTAAGCCGAGACTCGACGTGTCCATCCGGTCAGCGATGGTCACGAGTGGGATTCGAGCCCGGTCCTTCGTTGCGGTGCAAAGTGTTCCACGGCAACAACAACGCACAGGCGGGCAGGATGAGCCCGACATAGAGCCACGGCGACTCCAGTGTGTTCGCCATGATCGCCAGTACCGCGCCGACCAACACGCATAACAGCCGAATCATCGGACCACCTCGCACCCGGTCCCAACCGCCGCCGGTGAGATCGATGAACGTGACCTCACCGCCTGCCTTCTGCACGTCAGCGATCTTCGCGGACAGTTCCGTGTCCTCGGTCAACGTCACTGTGGTCTCCCTGGATCCGCAAGCCGCGATCATCATCAGCAGCAGGAAAAACAGCGACGCCCTAGTTGTCATACGTGCCGTAGTTGTCACCGTCTCCCCCAGGGTCGGCCCGCTCCTCGTTCGAGGCGTAGAGGTCGGCGGAGGCTTGTCTCCGTGCTCGCTCGCGTCCTTGGCCCACACGTCACCTCCATCAGTCCACGGGGATGGATGGTTCCCCCGAACGACGAATCGCCACCGAGGTGATTCCTCGGTGGCGATTCGATGTCGGCACATCAGACCGGCGTGGCAACGCCCGTCGGGTCGATCGTCAGTTCGTCCACGTTCTCCGGGAAGTGGCAGGCCGCCTGGTGGCCCGGCTTGAGGTCCACCAGCGGTGGTTCCTCGACCTTGCAGATTTCCTGGGCCTTCCAGCAGCGGGTGTGGAAGCGGCAGCCGGACGGCGGGTTGATCGGGCTGGGAACGTCGCCCTGTAGCCGGATTCGTTCGCGGTTGTTGCGGCGGTCGGTGTCCGGGATCGGGACCGCCGAGAGCAGCGCCACCGTGTACGGGTGCATCGGGCGCTCGTAGAGGTTGGTGCGGTCGGCGATCTCGACGATCTTGCCCAGGTACATGACCGCGACGCGGTCCGACACGTGGCGGACCACGGACAGGTCGTGGGCGATCATCACGTAGGTCAGGTCGAACTCGTTCTGGAGGTCTTCGAGCAGGTTGACGACCTGGGCCTGGATCGACACGTCGAGTGCCGAGACCGGTTCGTCGGCGACGATGAGTTTCGGCTTGAGGGCCAGGGTGCGGGCGATGCCGATGCGCTGGCGCTGGCCGCCGGAGAACTCGTGCGGGTAGCGGTTGTAGTGCTCGGGGCTCAGGCCGACGAGTTCGAGCAGGTCCTGGACCGCGCGTTTGACGCCGTGCTCGGTCTGGACCTTCTGCAGGCGGAACGGGGAGCCGACGATCGTGCCGACCGTGTGGCGGGGGTTCAGCGAGCCGTACGGGTCCTGGAAGATCATCTGGATGTCACGGCGCAGTGGGCGCATCTGGCCGACCGAGTGGTGGCTGATGTCGCGGCCCTCGAACGTGATGGTGCCGTCGGTGGGCTCGATGAGCCTGGTCAGCAACCGCCCGGTGGTCGTCTTCCCGCAGCCCGACTCGCCGACGAGGGACAGTGTCTCGCCCTTGTTGACCGAGAAGGTGAGGCCGTCGACGGCCTGCACGGCGCCGACTTGGCGCTGCAGCAGACCGCGGCGGATCGGGAAGTGCTTCTGCAACCGGTCGACGCTGAGCAGTGGCTCACCGGTCTCCTGCCGCACCTGTGCGGGCTCGGTCTGCGCGCTCACAGCGTCCCCGTGCTTCCTGTCGTCGCTTTCGGTGCTCACAGCTTCGGCCTGATCTCGGTGGTCCAGATCCGTTCGCGTTCCCCGGCGTCGAGGTGGCAGGCGATGTGGTGACCGCCGCCGATGTCGCGGAAGGCGGGCCGTTCGGTGGTGGCGAGGTCGTGGGTCAGCCCGGCGTAGTCGCAGCGCGGGTTGAACGGGCACCCGGTCGGTACGTTGATCAGGCTGGGCGGCGAGCCCTTGATCGGCAGCAGCCGCTCGGTGCGGTCGCGGTCGAGCCTGGGCATCGAGCCGAGCAGGCCCCAGGTGTAGGGGTGCTGCGGGTCGTTGAAGATGTCGCCCGCCGTGCCGTACTCCACCGAACGTCCGGCGTACATGACCATGATGTCGTCGGCCAGTTCGGCGACGACGCCGAGGTCGTGGGTGATGATGATGACCGCGGAGTTGAACTCCTGCTGCAGGTCACGGATCAGGTCGAGGATCTGGGCCTGCACGGTCACGTCGAGCGCGGTCGTCGGCTCGTCGGCGATGAGCAGTTCCGGGTCGCACGACAGCGCCATGGCGATCATCGCGCGCTGACGCATACCGCCGGAGAACTGGTGCGGGTAGTCGTTCACCCGCGAGTTCGGCTGCGGGATGCCCACGCGTTCGAGCAGGTCGATGGCGTGCTTGCGGGCCACCGGCTTGCTCACGTCGTTGTGGATCCGGTACGCCTCGACGATCTGCTGGCCGACCGTGTAGAACGGGTGCATCGCCGACAGCGGATCTTGGAAGATCATCGCCATCTTCTTGCCCCGCAGGGCACGCACGCGTTCCGGGCCCGCGCCGATCAGGTTCTCGCCGTCGAGCAGAACCTCGCCGGTGATGTCGGCCGAGCCGGGTTTGTGCAAGCCCATGATCGACAGGCTGGTCACGCTCTTGCCCGAGCCGGACTCGCCGACGATGCCGAGCGTCTTGCCGCGGTCGAGGGCGAAGGACAGCCCGTCGACGGACTTGACGACACCGTCGTCGGTCGGGAAGTGCACCCGCAGATCTCGCACGTCGAGGAACGCTTGGGGCCGGGTCGTCGGCTCGTCGTCGAACCCCGGTCCGGGGTTCGCGTCGAAGCTGTCTGGGGATAGGGAGGTCACTTTGTCCGCACCCTCGGGTCGATGACGGCGTACAACAGGTCGACGACCAGGTTCGCGATGATGATGAAGAACGCCGCGACCATGGTGACGCCGAGAACCTTGGGCAGGTCGTTGTTGGTGACCGCCAGAACGGCGTACTGACCGATGCCCGGCAGCGAGAAGGTGCGTTCGGTGAGGATGGCGCCACCGAGCAGCAGACCGACGTCGAGGCCGAAGATCGTCAGAATGGGGGTCAACGCGGCCCGCAGTCCGTGCTTGACGACGACTGTCCGTTCCGACAGGCCCTTGGCCCGCGCGGTTCGGATGAAGTCCTCGTTCATCGTCTCAAGCATTCCGGCGCGGGTGAGCCGGGCGTAGCTGGCCGCGTAGAGGAAGGCCAGGGTGATCCAGGGCAGGATCATCGTGTAGGCCCATTCCAGCGGATTCGCCGCGTCCATCGGGTTGGTGCCGCCCGGCTTCGTCCAGCCGAGCGTGTAACTGAAGATCGAGAGTGACAGCAGGCCGGTGAAGAAGATGGGCAGGGACACGCCCGCGAGGGCGGCACCCATGGACAACCGGTCGAAGAGCGTGCCGCGTTTGAGCGCCGAGATGACACCGGTCGCCACGCCGCCGAACAGCCAGAGCAGCGCGGCACCCGCGGCCAGCGACACCGTCACCGGAATGCGGTCGATCAGGTCCGGCCAGACCGGGTTCTGGGTGATGAACGAATAGCCGAAACACGGCGCGGGACACTGCTCGATCGAGGTTCCGGTGTCGTACTCGGAACCGACGAAGATCCCCTTGGCGAAGCGGCCGTACTGCACGTAGAGCGGATCGGTGAAGCCCAGCTTCACCGCGACCTCGTGGATCTGCTCGGCGCCCGCGGACTTGCCCACGTACCGGGAGGCGAGGTCGTCGGCGGACGCGCCCGCGATTCTGGGCACCAGGAAGAAGATCGAGAACGTGACGGCACTGACCACGAAGAGCAGCACGATCGCCGCGATCAGCCGTCGAACAATGTATGCGAACACCGTGTTCGGCCCGGGGGCAGGCGGTTCCGGGGAACCGCCTGCCACCTACGCCTTCACCTACCTCTTGTACTGGGGTCGGCTGGCTACTTCTTGGACGTGCCGAGAGCGGCGTAGTCGTACATGCCGAACGCCTCGGTGACGAACACGTTCGTCAGGTTCTCCGGCCGGAGCAGGAGGGCCTTGGCCCAGACGCCGGGCAGAGCCGCCGCCTCTTCCATGACCTTCTGGTCGATGTCGCCGTAGATCTTCTCGCGGGCGGTCTTGTCGGTCTCCTTGACCGTGGCGTCGATCATCGCGTCGACCGCGGGGATCTTGATACCGAGGTTGGTGTTACCACCGGCGGCGCGGATGACGCGGCTGTCCACGATCTGCTGGAGGAAGCCGAAGCCGTCGTTCCAGTCGGCGGACCAGCCGTAGACGATCAGGCCGAGGTTGTTGGCCTTGGTGAAGTCCGGCTTGCCCGCGTACAGCTTGATGTAGTCGGCCACCGGGTAGGGCTTGATCTCAAGGGTGATGTTGACCTTGGCCAGCGACTGCTGCAACGCCTCGGCCACGGCCTTCTCCTTCGGGCGCTCGGCCCGGTAGGTGATGCCGGTGCTGAAGCCGTCCGGCTTGCCGCACTTGGTCAGGTGTTCCTTGGCCTTCTCCAGGTTGCCTTCCGGCTTGGTGCCAGCCTCGTAGAGGTCGATCTTGCGGGCACCCGGGATGATCGGCGGAAGCATGCTGGTGGCCACGTCACCACCGGTCGCGCCACCGTACGCACGCTGGTAACCGGTCTTGTCCGCGGCGAGCAGGACGGCCTTGCGGCAGTCCAGGTTGTCCAGCGGCGCGACGTCGGAGTTGAGGACCGTGAACCACAGACGAGCGCTGGCCGCCGTGTCGGACCTGGCCTTGAGGGCCGGGTCCGCGAGGACCTTCGCCTGCGCGGCCGGACCGACACCGGACCCCTCGGTGGCGATGTCGAGGTCGCCCGCCTGGATGCGGTTGTCGATGTCGTCGGAGTTGACGTTCAGTTCGACGGTGAGCTTGTCCGCGAGCGGCTTACGACCGGTGTCCGGGTCGGTGGCCGGGTCGTAGTGCTCGTTGCGGACCAGGCTGAAGCGCTTGCCGAGCTCGTTGGTCTCGAACTTGTACGGGCCGGTGGAGACGACCTTCTCCTTGTACTTCGTCCCGGTGTCCTTGGCCTTGGGCACCGGCATCGTCGCGGGAAGCGCGGCGATGTAGTCGAAGCCCGCGAACGCGGTCTTCAGGTGGAAGACGATGGTGTGGTCGTCCGGGGTCTCGATCGCCTTGACCGCGTCGACGTTCGAGTCCTTGAACGGACCGGCGTAGTCGGCCGGGAGGTCGAGGAAGTCGTTGAAGTACGTCGGCCCCTGGGTCAGGGTCTTCTTGTCGGTCGAGCGAAGCACGGCGTACTTGACGTCCTTCGAGGTGACCTCGGTGCCGTCCTCGAACTTGACGCCCTTGCGCAGCTTGTAGGTCCACGTCTTGGCGTCGTCGCTGGGCACACCGGGCGCCTCGGCGAGGTCGGGTGCGAGTTCACTGCTCGCGGCACCGGGCTTCGACTGGAAGACCATCAGGCTGCGGCCGTAGTTGCGGATGAAGTTCCACGAGTAGGCGTAGTAGGTGTCGCCCGGGTCGAGGGAGTCCCAGTCACCGGAGTGGGCGAACCGAAGGGTGCCGCCCTTCTCGTCCGTCTCCTTGAAGATCTTGCCGCTGGCGGCGTTGTACCCGCCGGTGTTGTTCGCACCGCCGCCGCTTGTGCCGCCGCCTGAGTTGGCGCCGCCACCACAGGCCGAAAGGACCATGGCAGCGGCCGCACTCAGTGCGACAGCCGTAACCACACGATTTCTCTTCATCTCCAGTAGCACCTCTTACGTCGGGAAGGAGCCTTGCTCGTGGAATCTGCGGGTCTGGGTCTGACTTCGCCGAACCTGCCGCTACCGCGCTCGGGGGTCGAGCGCGTCGCGGAGTCCATCGCCGAACAGGTTGAACGCGAGGACGGTCACGAAGATCGCCAGTCCTGGTGGGAACATGAACTGCGGGTCGATCTGGTACCAGGTGGTCGCCTCGGTGAGCATCGAGCCCCAGGTCGCGTCCGGCGGCGGAACTCCGGCGCCGAGGAAGGACAGTGCCGCCTCGAACAGGATGTTCGTCGGAATCAACAGGGTCGAGTAGACGAGGATGGGTGCGATCAGGTTGGGCAGCAGTTCCTTGAACAGGATGTGCGGGCTCTTCGCGCCGAGACTGCGTGAGGCGTCGATGAATTCCCGTTCCCGCAGCGACAATGTCTGCCCACGAACGATTCGGCCGATGTAGGGCCAGTTGAAGAAGCCGATGATGAACACCAGGACGGCGACCCGCAGCCAGAACCCGTCGAGCCCGAAGCCGGAACCACCGATGACGCCGACCAGCGCGAGGGCGAACAGCAGCAGCGGGAAGGCGAGGAAGATGTCCATGATCCGGCTGATCACCGCGTCGACCCAGCCGCCGAAGTAGCCGGAGACCACGCCCATGATCGTGCCGATGAAGACCGAGAGCAGCGTGGCGAGGAACGCGATCAGCAGTGAGACCTGCGCGCCGTACACGGTGCGGCTGAACAGGTCCCGGCCGTTGACCGGCTCGACGCCGAAGAGGAAGTCCCAGCTCATTCCGCCGAAGGCGCCCAGCGGCAGACCGTTCTCGTCGAGCTGGTCGTAGTGGAAATCGTTCGGCGGGTGACCGAGCAGCTTGACGATCAACGGCGCGAAGACGGCCATCAGGACCAGCAGGATGATGACGATCGCGCCTGCCATGGCCACCTTGTCGCGGCGCAGCCGCATCAAGGCGATCTGACCGAGCGAGCGGCCCTGGATGGCCTTCTTGCTCATGCCGATCGTCGCGGCCTCCGGGTCGGCTTCCGCAGCTGAACCGGTGACCTCAGGGGGAGCCGTCATGCCGCGTACCACCCGCCGTTGGGCGTCCGCGCGGTCGGCCGGTGACCGCCGTGGACGGCAGCCTTTCGACCAAGCCGCGTCGATCGCTGGTAAGCCATCACGCACTCCTCGACGTTTCCGGTGGGGTCCGTCCCGGCGCGTCCGTGTTCGTGGATGTCACCGTTGGTCGCCGACCATAGCCGGTCGAATAGCCATCCCTTAACTACGTGAGGTCACAATCCGGCCAACGGCAATACAGAGAATCACCAAGATGCGACACCGGTTACACGCTGCGTGAGACGTGTGCGAAAAAAGTTCGCTCAGCGGACGTTGTTGTCGGTCTTCACGGTTCGGTCTCGACTAGCACGGATGCCCGGTCGCGGGCTCCGTCGACCGCGAACCACCCGCTTTCGAAGCTCTGCCACCGCGCCAGTTCGGCTCGGTTCGCCTCGCCGTCACGGGCCACGGCCCGCTCCAACCGAGCGGACGAATCCGGCAATTCAACCCAGACCAGGACAGACAGGCTGCGAGTTACCGCGCGTCGACCTGCGGAAACACCTTCGATGATCATCACGTCGGCGACGTCGACCGTGACCGAGTCGCCGAGTCGGGGCGGGCCGTCCGACCAATCCATCCGCCGATACCGGCCAGGCCTGCCCGCGGCGGCCGGAGCCAGGACGCCGTCGACAAGACGGGGCCACCAGGCCACCGGGTCGGCCCAGGTGGCGAAATCATCGGTGGACACCAGCGCCGTCGTCACCGCGCGTGATCGGAGCTCGGCGATCAGGGCCGTCGCCAAGTCCGTTTTGCCGGCTCCAGACGGCCCATCGATTCCGATCAATCGGACCAACCCGAGCCGTGGCGGGGCCGCCAGAACGACGTCCGCGAGCGCGGCGATCACACAGTGCGACGGCCGGACATGGCCCGGCCCAGGGTCAGTTCATCGGCGAATTCGAGGTCGCCACCCATGGGCAGACCCGAGGCGAGACGGGTGACCGTCAGGCCGGGGAAGTCGCGCAGCATCCGCACCAGGTAGGTGGCCGTCGCCTCGCCCTCGGTGTTGGGATCGGTCGCGAGGATGACCTCGGTGACCTCCTGGCCGCCGATCCGGGACAGCAACTGCCGGATGCGCAACTGCTCGGGGCCGACGCCGGACAACGGGTCCAGCGCACCGCCGAGCACGTGGTAGCGGCCCTTGAACTCACGGGTGCGCTCGATCGCGAGCACGTCTTTCGGCTCTTCGACGACGCACACGGCGGAAAGGTCGCGCCGGGGATCACGACAGATGCGGCAGGTCGCCTCAGCCGAGACCGTGCCGCAGATGTCGCAGAAGACAACGCCTTCCTTGACCTTCTGCAGCACATCCTGAAGCCGGGTCACGTCGGCGGTCTCGGCCGCGAGCAGGTGGAAGGCGATCCGCTGGGCGCTCTTGGGCCCGACCCCCGGCAGCCGCCCGAGTTCGTCGATCAGATCCTGGACCGGGCCTTCGTACACGGGATGGACCTGCTCACATTCCCGGCAGGCCGAGGCCGCCGCCGCCGAGCCCGCCCGCGAGCGGGCCCATCTTCTCCTCGGCGAGTTTCTGCGCGTTGCCGCCCGCGTCCCGGACCGCGGCGACCACCAGGTCGGCCAGCGTCTCGGTGTCGTCGGGATCGACCACCTTGGGGTCGATGACCAGGGCCTTGAGTTCGCCCGCGCCGGACACCGTCGCGGTGACCAGGCCACCGCCCGCGGTTCCGGTCACCTCGGCTTCGGCGAGGTCCTGCTGCGCGGAGAGAAGCTGCTCCTGCATCTTCTGCGCCTGCGCCAGGATCGCCTGCATGTCGGGCGCGCCGCCACCAGGGAACACAGGAGCCCCTCTCGTCATCGCTTGTGACACCGACGGCTGGTGTTCGGTGTCGCCACCAGCTTAGACGGCGGACACTTGTGGCATCGTGGGCGCGGTGCTGAGTCGCCGTGTCGCCGGTCTCGCCGCAGCCGCCGCTCTCGCGGTGACCGTGTCCGCCTGCGGGGGCACTCACGAGGTGGGCGTCCCGATCGCCGCCGATCCGACTCCGCCGACGACCACCTCCGCGGCACCGCCACCCCTCGCGACGAAGACGGTCCCGTCGACGACCACACCGGTCGTCGCCGAGCGCGTCGTCGTCCTCGACCCCGGCCACAACGGCGGGAACGCCACGCACACAGCGCAGATCAACGAACAGGTGCCCGCGGGGCGCGGCCGCACGAAGCCGTGCAACACCACCGGGACCGCGACCAACGCCGGCTACCCCGAACACGCCTTCACCTGGGATCTCGCCCTCCGCGTCCGCGACCGACTGGTCGCGGCTGGGGTCAAGGTCGTTCTCACCCGCCAGGACAACGCGGGCGTCGGCCCCTGCGTCGACCGTCGAGCGGCCATCGGCAACGAGGCGGGCGCGGCGGCCGTGGTGTCCCTGCACGCCGACGGTTCCACCTCCGATGGCGCCCGCGGCTTCCATATCGCCTACTCCTCGCCCCCGCTGAACACCGCCCAGGGCGAACCCTCCCGGCGTCTGGCCACGACCCTGCGCGACGGAATGGCCGCAGCGGGCTTCGACACGTCGACCTATGTCGGTGAGAACGGGCTCTCGGCCCGCGACGACCTCGGCGGCCTGAACCTGTCCACCCGACCGGTCGCGCTGGTGGAGTGCGGAAACATGCGCGACGCGCGGGAGGCCGCCGTGCTGTCGTCGCCGGAGGGCAGACAGCGCTACGCCGATGCGGTAGCGAACGGGGTCCTCGGATTCCTTGGCTGACCCCGGTTATGACAGGCTGGAGATCATGTCGGGGATGCGGGTGCTCGATGTCGACGAGCGCGGGCGGTTGCTGGTCGCGGTGACCGATGGCGACCATGGTCAGTTAGCTGAAATCGATGCGAAGGGCACTCGGCGCGAACTTTGCGCCGCGCCCGGATTGACCACGGCCAGATACCTGCCGGGCGAGCGCAAGATCGTGGTCCAACACGGCTCTCCCGCCCAACTGGCCCTGCTCCGCGTCGGCGGCGAGTTGACGCCCGTGGTCGGCTCCCCGGATCACGCCTCGGAGCTGCTGGGCGTCCTGCCCGGCCGGATCGTCTACCGCGCCAACCGCCGCCACCGCCTGCTGTTCACCGTGCTGATCCGCAATGTGCTCGTCGGCGAGGAACAGGCCGTCTACGACCGGGGCGGCTCCGTCATCGATGCGGCGGTGAGCCGCAACAGCAGGCACATCGCCGTTCGCCTTCCCCGCAAGCTCGTCCTGGTCGACACCATGCCGGTCACCGAGGACGACCACGTTCGGCTGATCACGGCCGAACCCACCGACCTCGGGCATCGGGCGCCCCACTGGCTGCCGGACTCCAACCGCTTCGTCGCGACGGACTACCGCGCAGACAGCGCCCAGTTCACCCGCTACGACGTCCTGTCCCAGGAGTGGGAACCGCTGATCACCGACCTGTCACCGACGGCGAAGACGGCGACGGCGCCCGACGGTCGCCGGACCGCCGTGGTCGATCAGGGCGAGATCTCCTTCCACCAGACCGAAAACGGCCGGTTCCTGCGGTCGATCACCGCGCCCGCCGACGGTCTGCTGTGGTCGCCCAACTCGGACACCCTGGTCGTCACGACCGAGGACGAGGCGGTCATCATCGCCGCCGACTCGGCGACGGTGACCGGAAAGATTCCACTGTAGACACAACTGTCCACAAAGGTCGCATGACCTGACGGGATGTACGGCTGTCGCTTTCCAGAACGAGAGCGAGGTCAGCTCTCGACCGGCCGAGCCCCCAACTTCTCCGCCAGCAACTTCAACATCGCCTCTTCCGGATCCTGCCGCGACCGCTCATCTCCCGGCTCCGGCTTTCGCGCCGCCTGCGCCATCAGCTCTTCCTCGTCCTCCGGCTCGGGAGGGGGCGGCGGAAGGTCGGGCTCCGGCGGCGCTTCCTGCACAGCCACCCGTCGCGGCGGTTCGAACGTCCGCGTCGGAGCGGGCACCTCAGCGGCCGAGGGCCGGGCGGCGCCGGCTCCGTCAGCGTGCACGCACCGAACATGCCACGTCCCACCGAGAACCGCGCTCATCGCCTGGGCGATCGCGTCGGTGTTGCGCGCTTCCCCGAGACGCCGCGCCAACGGCGCCGCCGTGTGCGCGAGGACGACCGCGTTCCCTTCGACCGTCTGGACGGTCGCGTTGGTCAACATCGCCTCGGTGCTGCGGCTGACCTTGCGCACCGCGCCCAGCAACTCCGACCACACTCGCCGGACCCCGGCCGCGTCCATGGCGCCGGGTGCCCCGGTCGAGACGACGGGCGCGCTGTCGACGACCTCGACTTCCGGGCCGCCAGGTCGGCTCGGAACCGGCCAGTCCTGCGCCGGGGCCGGGGC
>JALZNB010000597.1 GCA_030857905.1 Actinomycetota bacterium | reverse complement strand
CCGTGCGGCTGCTCAAGCATTTCGCCGCGCCCGCGACCAAGTCCGTCGACCCGGCGGTCGGGACGTTGACCGAACGGGAGACCGACGTGGTGCGGGCGGCGGCGCGCGGGTTGACCAACACCGAGATCGGCACCGAGCTGTACCTGTCGCTGTCCACGGTGAAGACGCATCTCGCGGCGGTCCAGGCGAAGATCGGCGCGCGGAACCGGGTCGAGGTCGCGGCCTGGGCATGGCGGAACGGCCTGATGGGCTAGTGCGGTGGCCACTAACGTTTGTCGTGGTCGGCGGGTCCACGGCGTGGCTGGCGGCGCGGGTGGAAAGGCACTCGTACTGGACGTACTTGGCCTTTTCCGGCCGTGCCGTCAGGCGCGTCGTGGGCGGGTCGAACACGGTGAACGTCAGTGGTCACCGCACTAGCACCGCCGTGCCAGCCCGTCAGCGGTTATACGACGGTCTTGACGGTGAGCTGGTTACCGGGCGGGGTGCCCGCGCAGCCAACACCTTCCATCGCGACGAACATCGAGGCCGTGTCGTGCGGCGGGTAGATCCGCAACCCGCGCACGTTGGTCGGCTTGCAGACGGCCGCGTCGTAGTTGCGGACGTTGACGAACCCGACCGGTGCTGTGGCCGTGCCGCCTGGGTTGAGCGTCACCGCTGGGCCTTTGGTGCCGTCGCGGAACGCGGCGGGGCCGACCTGGTGGCCGTCAGCGCCCGCGACATAGGAGACGCCGGGAAAGCCCTGCATGGTGCAGGTCCGGCTTCCCTTGTTGGTGAAGACGAGGCTGCGGTAGACGGTGCCTGCTGCCGCGTCGCCGTCCTTGACTGACAGTGTCAGCTCAGCGGCCTTGCAGTCACTCGCCGATGCTTTGTCATCGGCTGCCGCCACTGGCGGCGTCGCTGAAGCGGCTTCAGGCGAACTGTTCAACGGCGCCACGGTCGCGGTAGGCGATGTCGCGGACGATTCCGTCGATGTGGACGGAACACTCGGCGGTGCCGATTGTGGCGAAGTGGTCCCGCCGCCGCCACCACCGCAGCCAGCGAGCGCGGCGAGCAGCAGGACACCGCCTGCCGAAATCCGCCCTATCGTGTGCTTTTTCATGGGTGACCCTGCCTCCAGACGTGCCTTGAACAGACTGGACGGTTCACTAAGGAGACGGTAGAGACGCTCAACAGGTTGCTCTCACACCTCATGCGTTCACAATGCGGCAGCTTCTCACCGTCCGCCAGGCGAACACCGTCACCGGCAGCGAGCACGAGTCGCCGCCCACGGCCGGGCCGGGTACGTTCGATCGACCACTGACCAGCGATGACCTGCCCACTCGCCACTGTGGAATGCCAGCACGGACAGTAATGCCGCCGACACGGAGGCGTGAAGAGCGGCCCTGCCGATGGGGACAACGACGTGAGCGAAAACCGGCGGCTGAACTGGCTGCTGGGAGCAGGCGCACTGTCGAACCTCGGCGACGGCATCGGCAAAGTGGCGTTTCCACTGCTCGGGGCGGCCCTCACCCGCGACCCTGTGTTGATCGCGGGTCTGTCGGCGACCGCGTTCCTGCCCTGGCTGCTCTTCGCCCTGCTCAGTGGCGCTCTTCTCGACCGCGTCGACCGAAGACGGGCCATGCTGCTCGCCAACCTGTCCCGAGCGGTCATCGTCGGCGCGCTTGGGCTGTTGGTGCTCGCCGACGCGGCGTCGATCTGGCTGCTCTACCTCACGGCCCTGCTGCTGGGCACCGTGGAGACGATCGCCGACAGCGCCGCACAGGCCCTTCTGCCCGCCGTGGTCTCGCGCGACCGCCTGGAATCGGCCAACGGAAAACTCCAATCCGTCGAGATCGTGGGACAGACGTTCCTGGGTGGCCCACTGGGCAGCGTGACCTTCGCGGTGTTCGCGGCGCTGCCGTTCCTGCTCAACTCGGTCGGATTCGCCGTGGCCGCGATCCTGCTGGTCGCGTTGCGCGGACAGTTTCGGCCGACGATCACCGGGCCCGCGCCTCGACTGCGGGAACAGTTGGGCGAGGGCCTGCGGTGGGTGCGGGGACACTCGCTGATGATGCGATTGGTGGTGATCGCCGCGCTGTTGGCGTTCGTCACCGAGATCGCGCAGGCACTGTTGGTGCTGTACGCGTTGGAGGACTTGGGGCTCAGCGCTGCCGCGTTCGGGGTGTTCGCGCTGATCGGTGGCGTTGGCGGGTTGCTGGGAGCGGGGCTCGCGCCTCGGCTCACCCGGCTGTTGCCTCGGCGCGCGGTGCTGGTGCTCGCGGTCATCGTCGGCGGTGCCGGATTCGGCGGAATGTCACTCGCCCGCTCGCCGGTGCTCGCCGCCGTGCTGTTCGGGGTATTCGCCGCGGCGATCGTGGCGGTGAACGTGATCCTCGGAACGCTGCGGCACGCGGTGATCCCGGAGCGGATCTTCGGCCGGGTGCTCGGGGTGTGGCGCACCGCCGTGTGGGGCGCGATCCCGGTCGGGGCACTGGTCGGTGGTGTCCTCGCGGCCTGGCTGGGAACGCGCGCGGTGTTCGCGTTGTCCGGGGCCGCACAGGTGGTGCTGGCCGCGTACGTGTGGATCACGCTGCGCGGGCATCGGGACGAGGTGGATCGGCTCAGCACCTCGTGATACGGGAACACCCACGCGTGCCCGGGGCCGCAGTGGCCCCGGGCACACGTGGTGAGTGCCGGTCTTACTTGCTGGCGACCTTGCGGTACTTGGACACCGCGATCGGCATGAAGACGACCAGGATGACCACGCACGACGCGAAAGCGTAGAAGATCGCGTTCTCCGCGGGCCAGATGTCCGGGGCCGCACTCAGATTGCCGGGCCGGTCGTTGCCGAACAGTTCCCGGGCGCCGTCGGCGACGGCGGTGATCGGGTTCCATTCGGCGAACACGCGCAGCGGGCCAGGCATGCTGGACGCCGAGACGAAGGCCGACGAGATGAACGTGACCGGGAACATCCAGATGAAACCCGCGCTCTGCGCGACCTGAACGCTGCCGGCGACCATGCCGATCCACGCGCCGATCCAGGACATGGCGAACGAGAAGAGCAGCAGCATCGCGTAGCCGATGATGGCGTCCACGACACTGCCCCGGATGCGCCAGCCCACGATCAGGCCACAGATCGACATCACCAGCAGGCCGATCGCGCTGACCACCAGGTCGGAGGTCGTGCGGCCGAGCAGCACGGCCGCACGCGACATCGGCAGCGAGCGGAAGCGGTCGATGATGCCCTTCTCCAGGTCGGCCGCCATGCCGATGGTGGTGTACGCCGAGTTGAACGCGACCGTCTGGGCGAAGATGCCGCCCATCAGGAACTCGCGGTAGGCGTCCGGGTTGGGGCCGATGCTGCCGCCGAAGACATAGGCGAACAGCAGGACGAACATGATCGGCTGCAGGGTGGCGCCGAGCAGCAGGTCCGGCTGGCGGCGCACGTTCATCAGGTTGCGCCAGGTGACGACGCCGCTGTCGCGCGCGTTCGCGGTCAGGAAGCTCATCGGGACGCCTCCTTCTTCTTCTTGCCCCGACGCTTGCCCTCGGGCTGCTCTTGCGGTTCTTCGTCAGCCGAGTGGCCGGTCAGCGACAGGAACACGTCGTCCAGGGTCGGGCGGTGCAGGGCCACGTCCTGGACGGCGACGCTTTCCTGGTCAAGTCGGCGCAGCGCCTCGACCAGTGACTTCGGTCCGCTGTCGACCTTGATCGACACCCGGCGCTGGTTGTCCTCGATGGTCGGCTCGTCGATGCCGACGGCGGCGAGAACCTGGCCGGTCACGACGAGGTCGGCCGCGTCGCCGACGACGATCTCCAGGCGTTCCCCACCGACCTGGGCCTTGAGCTGGTCGGCGGTGCCGTCCGCGATGACCTTGCCCCGGTCGATCACCAGGATCGTGTTGGCCAACTGGTCGGCCTCTTCCAGGTACTGCGTGGTCAGCAGGACGGTGGCGCCGTCGGCCACCAGTTCACCGATGACCTCCCACGTGTCGAGCCGACCGCGTGGGTCGAGGCCGGTCGTCGGCTCGTCGAGCACGACGACGGACGGCTCGGCGACAAGGGCCCCCGCCAGGTCGAGCCTGCGGCGCATGCCGCCGGAGTACGTCTTCGACGGGCGGTCGGCCGCCTCCTGCAGGCGGAACCGGGACAGCAGCTCACGGGCACGGGCGGAGGCGTCCGTCCGGTTCTTCCCGTAGAGCCTGCCGACCATGTAGAGGTTTTCGTAGCCGGTGAGGTGCTCGTCGACCGCCGCGTACTGACCGGACAGCCCGATCGAGCGGCGCACCTTCTCCGGCTCGTTGATCACGTCGTGGCCCGCGACGAACGCGCGGCCCGAGTCGGGTTTGAGCAGGGTGGTGAGAATCCGGACCGCCGTCGTCTTGCCCGCCCCGTTGGGGCCGAGCAAGCCGAGGACAGTGCCTGCGGGTATCTCCAGGTCGACGCCGTCCAAGGCGCGGGTGGACCCGAAGGTCTTCACCAGCGCCTCGGCACGTACCGCGACCTGGGACGCGGACGGGGGCATGGTGGCCTCCATGGCGTTCGGCATGTCTGGGAACTAGCTCTTTCAGCGCGAGGGTAGCGAGCAGGTCTGACAATTCCGCTCGATTTTACCCCCGGCGAACCACCCGATCGGCGGTGTTGACCACCAGATCGGCCCAGTGCGGGCGATGACCGCCGGTAACGATCAGATGTCGACGCCAGTCCACTCGACACAGTGCCAGTGGTCGCCGCGCAGTTCGAGCAGGACCTGGCCGGTGTTGGGGATCAGGCCCGCGTTGGCCAACTGCGGTCCGACGTTGTCGGCCAAATACTCCGCGACGAGTCGGATGGCACCGCCGTGGGAGACCAGGACGACGAGACCGTCCGGGTGCGCGGCGCGAATCGTGGCGATCGCCACGCCGAACCGATCGATGACCTGCTTGCCGTTCTCGCCGCCGCCCGGCATGGGGACGTCAAGGTTTCCCCTGGTCCACTCGCTGAACACGACCAGGAACCGCTCGATGGACGCCGTGTCGGCCAAGCCTTCCAATTCGCCGACCTGCACTTCGAACACGCCATCGATGACCTCGACGGCGAGGCTGTGGGTCTTGGCGACCGGCCCGGCTGTCTCCTGCGCGCGGATGGCCGTGCTGGCGTAGACCGCCGTCACCGGCTCGTCGGCCAACCGTTCCCCGAGCGCCTCAGCCTGCCTGCGGCCGACCTCGGTCAGTGGCGGGCCAGGCGGGAGCGAGTCGAGGATGTGCTTCACATTCGCCGGAGTTTCCCCGTGGCGCACCAGCATCAGCCGTAAACCGCTCATCATCGCTCCCCCGCGCGCAGGCCAGCGAGCCATGCGGCCGAATCGTCGTAGTCCTGGTCGGTGACGCCCGCCGGTACCGCGGAGTCGACGCAATCGGCCTTGGCATAGGAGCCGAGAAAACGAACGTCCTGACTACGCCGGTGCAGCGCCGCCAGCGCGTCGCCGACCCGCTGCTCCTGGATGTGGCCGTCGAAGTCGAGGTAGAACCGGTATTCCCCGACCCGGCCCGCCAGTGGACGCGACTCGATGCGGGACAGGTTGATGCCGTGCAGCGCCAGTTCGGTGAGCATCGCTGCCAGCTCACCCGGCCGGTGCTCGACCACGACGATGACCGAGGTCCGGTCCGCGCCCGTCGGCGCGGGCAGCGCCCCCGACTTGCTCAGGAGCAGGAACCTGGTCACCGCGTCCGTGCGATCCGCGATGTCTGTCGCGAGCACGGTCAAGGGGTAGTGCTCGACGGCGACAGGCGCGGTGATGGCGGCGTCGAACTGGCCCTCCAGCACTGCGACAGCGGCGGCCGCCGTGGAGGTCGCGGCACGTTCGGCGGCCGAGGGCAGGTTCGCGGCGAGCCAACCGCGCACCTGCGCGAGCGCGTGCGGGTGACTCGCCACCGTGCGCACATCGGCCGCGTCAGTGCCTGGACGCACGAGCAGTGAGAACCGGATCGGCAGTACGTGCTCGGCGACGGCGATGACCGGCTCGGCCGCGGCGAGTGTGTCCATGGTGGCCGACACCGCGCCCTCGACCGAGTTTTCCAATGGCACACAGGCGAATTCGGCCGTCCCGGCGCGAACGGCCGCGATCGTGTCCGGAATGGTCGGTAACGCGACCAGCTCCGCGTCGGCGGTGAAGGCGCGGGCAGCCTGCTCGGTGAAGGTGCCGCGCGGGCCGAAGTAGGCGGTGATCCGCGTCGAAGTCCGCACCCGACCACCCTACGGGGACAACGAGAGCCCCCTATCGCCGGTTCGCGTGCCCCGCCCATACACCCCTGGTTCCGTTGCCGCTTACCAAATGGCGGTTACCGCACCGGTCGACGAAATGCCATGCTGGGTTCGTGACCGCGGATTCGGAAACCGAAATGGCCGCGGACCCCCGTCGGGTGTCCGGCGCGCTCGACCTCGTGCTGTGCGCGGTGAGCGAGGAACTCGCGACGGCGTGGGAGGAAGCGGCGCGCGGGCGCCCCACGATCCGGGTGCACCGGGGTTCGGTGTTGGACGTGCCCGCGCACGCCGTGGTGTCCCCCGCGAACTCGTTCGGCTTCATGCGAGGTGGCATCGACGCCGTCTATTCGCGCACGTTCCCCTCGGTCGAGGCCGGGGTGCGCAGCGCCGTGCTGGCTTATCACGGTGGTGAACTACCTGTCGGCGAGGCGTTGATCGTGCCGTCCGAGGTAATCGCGCCCGCGTGGCTCAGCGTGGGGCCGTCTATGCGAGAGCCGTCTGAGACGCTCGCGCCGGACACCGTGCACCCTTTCCTCGCCGCCCGTGCGGTGTTCCGGCTGTGGCGCGAGGGCGTGCTCGACAACGGTATGCCGGTAAGCGCCGTAGTGCGCACTATCGCCATGCCTGGCCTGGGTACCGGCGTCGGCCAAGTTCAGCCCGCCGTGTGCGCACGGCAGCTCGCGGCGGCGTGGGATGAAGTTTTCACGCAGGAGTGAGTTCACCCAGACGTCATTAGCGCCATACTGGTTGCCTCGCTTAACGGTGCAATCAATCACAGCGCAAACCCGCCTGGAACGCCTACGTTGACTCGGTAGGCCCACACACAGGCGGCGAGGAGTCGGACATGACGCGGGTCCGCGAGCTGAGCCCGTACGTCGAGCTTCGCCGTGAACAGTGGCGTGAGCTGCGCAAGCAGACGCCTCTGCCCCTCACCCTCGACGAACTGATGCGGTTGCGTGGTCTGCGCGACCCGGTCGACCTCGAAGAGGTCGTTGACGTCTACCTGCCGCTGTCGCGGCTGATCTCGCTCCAGGTCGCCGCCCGGCAGCGGCTGTACGAGACGACCACGGCGTTCCTCGGCGAAGACACCCAGGAAGCCAACAAGGTCCCGTTCGTCATCGGTATCGCGGGCAGCGTCGCGGTCGGCAAGTCCACCACGGCCCGCCTGCTACGCACGCTGCTCGCCCGTTGGCCGGACCACCCGCACGTCGACCTGGTCACCACGGACGGGTTCCTGTACCCGAAGGCGGAGCTGGAGCGGCGTGGGCTGATGAGCCGCAAAGGCTTCCCGGAGAGCTACGACCGCCGCGCGCTGCTGCGGTTCGTCTCCGAGGTCAAGGCGGGCGCCGAAGAGGTGCACGCGCCGGTGTACTCCCACCTGGCCTACGACATCGTGCCCGGGGAGGTTCAGGTGGTGCGCCGCCCCGACATCCTCATCCTGGAGGGCCTCAACGTGCTCCAGTCCGGTCCCCGGCTCACCGTGTCCGACCTGTTCGACTTCTCCATCTACGTCGACGCGCACCCGGACGACATCGCCCGCTGGTACGTCGACCGATTCCTGGCGCTGCGCAACACCGCGTTCGCCGACCCGGCGTCGCACTTCCATCACTACGCGCCGCTGACCGACGAGGACGCCGAGGCTGAGGCCGAGGCGCTGTGGCGGCGCACCAACGAGCCCAACCTGATCAACAACATCCTGCCGACCCGGCCGAGGGCCACGCTGGTGCTGCGCAAGGGCGCCGACCACCGCATCTCCCGGGTCCGACTCCGTAAGCTCTGAGCCATGATCCGCGTGCTGCTGGTCGACGACCACGAGGTCGTCCGCCGCGGCCTGCGCGACCTGCTCGACGGCGAGGACGGCATCGAGGTCGTCGCCGAGGCGGGCACGGTCGCGGAGGCGCTGGCCCGCGCGTCGATCGGCCCGGACGTCGCCGTCGTGGATGTCCGCCTGCCCGATGGTGACGGCGTGTCGCTGTGCCGGTCGCTGCGCTCACTCGACCCGGCCCCAGCCTGCCTGGTGCTCACCGCGTTCGACGACGAGAACGCCCTGGTCGAGGCCATCATGGCGGGCGCGGCGGGCTACCTGCTCAAACAGGTGCGCGGCCAGGACCTGGTGACGGCGGTCCGCGAGGTGGCCGCTGGCCGGTCGTTGCTCGATCCGGTGACCACCGCCCGCGTGCTGGACCGGATGCGGCGCAGCGCGGAAACCGACGAGCTCTCCGCCATGACCGAACGCGAGCGCGCGGTGCTCGACCTGATCGGCGAGGGGATGTCGAACCGGCAGATCGCCGAGCGGCTGTTCCTGGCGGAGAAGACCGTGAAGAACTACGTGACGAGCGTGCTGGCGAAGTTGGGTATGGAGCGGCGGACGCAGGCCGTCGCCTGGATCGCCCGCAGACAGGGCCCCAGGTAGGGCGACGGCACGGCTTCTGTTGACCGCGCGGCTGGTCGGCAGATGCGGCAGAAGCCGATCCAGGCCAGGGCTAACGGGCCAGTGCGATGAACCGATGGTGTTCAGACAACCCGCGATCGAGGAGTGGACCGACACGTGAGCACAGAATCCCTGCTGGTGAAGGTCCCCGACGAGTTGGCGAACGAACTCGTGGCGGAAGGCTTGGCGACCACACCGGTCGGTCGGCGCAGTGGAACGTGGCAGTTGATCGCGACCTGGGCCGCTGGAACAGGGACCACCATCAGCCTTCTCCAGGGTCCGCAGACCATCGGCTACCTGGCACGAAAGTTGCGGTCGCTCTTCCAGCGCGATCACGACAAGGGGACACCTGAGCAGGCCTATGTGGAAGCGAAGGGACCGGGCGGACAGATGCGATTCCTCGTGACTGCGAGCACCACCAAAGAGGAGATCGAACACCTGCTCAGGTCCACACTTTTCCCCGGAAACAGCGGCGACTAGGCCGACCGTGTCGATCAAGAAAAAGTTCCACGGATTCATCGTCGATGTCATCAGCCGCAAGTTCGACGCGTCGGATCTCGCCGATGTGTCCGATCAGGACAGCGCGCACCTGCGTTCCCTGGCAGGACTTTTCGATATCCTCGACCGCCGTCCCCCATTCGATTCGGCGCTCGAACACTGCCTGGAGGTCGCCGAGGAAGTGTTACACCACGGCGGGACAAGTCGTATCGTGCGGGCGGTCGCCTCGACCGTGATGTACGAAGTGGCCGCCGAGTTCCGACGCATGGGGTATGACGAGCGCGGCGCGGCGGTCGCGGCTCGAATACCGGCGCTGGGCGAGAAGACCCGCAACTTTCAGATTCTGCTACTCATGGCCCACCTTCGGTTGACCACTTATTACCGCGCTTCCGCAAGGGTGGTAGCCGCGGTGGTGCGCGCGTTACTTGCCGAGACGGCCCACGCTGCGCGCGTCGACCGCATGTCACCATTGTCGATGTGCGTTGTCGCGGCCCACAGTTCGGGCAATGTCGCGTTGATGGAGAAGTTGGTACGCCTGTCCGAGCGCGATCTGGCAGGCATCCTCGAATTCACCCGCCAGGAAGTCGCGACGGCGAAAAGTCCCGAATGGGCTGTGATGCTGGCGACACGCGCGGTCTTGATCGCGCAGATCGTGGCAAAACGCTACCCGGAGTATGAGCCTGCCCTGCACGAGGCAACGGCCGAAGAGGCCCGCAGGCGCCATGCTGTGAGTCCTTCGTCAAGAAATGTCTACCGAGAGGTGATTGATGCCGTAAAGGCACAGGACTGGCAGGCCACGGCTCGCGCATATGACGTCGTCGCCCTCGATCAAAGTTTGTCTGCTGGACAAAGAGCCGCAAACACTGTTTTCGCCGAGGGCGCCAGACTCCACGGCGGCCTCCTCCTCGATGAACAAGCCGCGATGTCGGCTGTTGACAGGCTGATCGATCGGCGTATCGGCCAAGCGAGAAATCTCGTCGATCTGGATTTCTTCTGCGGCTTGATGCTGGACAATGCCGTCGAGATCCACGCCCACGGCGGGACGGCGGCGGTCGCCATTCGAATCGCCGACCTAGCGGGTGAACTACGAGCCGGGACCGCTGTCCGCGGCACCGACCGCGCAGCACCGGCAGCCACTGAAGGCACCGCTCTTGTGGATATGCTGAGTCCTGATGTCGCCCACTGGGAACCGGACACCCTCAGCGCGTCCCCATCGGACACGTCTTTCGTATGGATCAGTATCTTCATAGGCGAGCCGAGAAAATTGGTGGTATTCACCAGCGTTCTCAACAGCCGCACGGGGCGCATGACGGCGGCGCGCCACAATTGCGACGAAGAACTGTCGAAAATTGTGGCGAATTCGATCGGCGACACATCGATGGACCTGACCGACGACGAGATATCGATTCTTTCCCGGACATTGTTCGACGGGCTCGATCACGAAACACTCACTCGCCTTGTCGTCGTTCCCGACGACAAGGCGTGGAACATGCCCTGGCTGCGCCTGGCCCCCAGCACCGCGGTCGCGGTGACCGTGGCACCGTCAGCCGCGATATTTGAGAGAGTGACAGCGAAAACGAATCCGAAACCCAAACGCGTCCTCGGCGTTTTCGATGAGAGTCTCGACGGCGCCCTCCTGGAACGGGATAAACTGCAAGAACTGGCCCGTCGCGGCCTGATCGAATTCGACGAGGCCACGTCGTACCAGGATCTCGTCGACCGTTTGACAGCCGAAGAATACGATCTGCTGACCATCGCCGTTCACGGCACGTCCAACGACGGACTCGAATATCGGATGATGCTGCCCGAAAGCACCGCCTCTCCGGCCTCGATTCTGCGATTGCGGCTTCCGCCGGTTGTCGTCCTGGGTTGCTGTTGGTCAGGGCAGGCAGCGGAGAGTCCCGATGCGGTCGCCACACCTGTGGGTTGCCTGTCGGCGGGGGCGACCATGGTGGTCGGAGGACTGTGGGAGATCAACGACGCGGTCACCGGGCGCCTGCTGTCGACTGTCTACGAGGCCTACTGCACAGGGACGCCGTTCGCTGAGGCGTTCAAGTCCGCGTACGACAACCTCGACTCAGATGATCGCTTGGAGGCGGCAGGTCTGATCCTCACGAACTCGTCGTGGTGAACGCCGAGATGTCCGGCGTGCCAATGATCAAGGAATCGTGGGCGCCGACCACACCACCGTGGTGCCGTGGCGTGGGGAGGAACGGACGGTGCAGCGACCATTCATGTGCCCGGCGCGTTCGACCAGGTTCTTCAGGCCGCGCCGGGTGACGCCCTTGGGGATGCCGCAGCCGTCGTCCGCGACGGTCAGGGTCAGGGTTGAGTCGGTGTGGTCCAGGGTGACTTCGAGGCGGGTCGCGCCCGCGTGACGGACCACATTGGACAGTGCCTCTCGCAGTGCGGCGCGGGCGTTGTCGGCGATGGCGACCGGAATGTCGTGGACGTCGCCGACGACGGTGAAGGTGGGGGCGAAGCCGAGAAGTTCGCGGGCGATGTCGACCTCGGCGCGGGCCGACTCGGCGAGGTCGGTCGGGGGTTCCTCCGGGTTGGGGTTGCGCAGTGTGCGCACCACCGCGCGAACATCGGCGATGGCGGCGTCGAGTTGGTCGACGGCCTCGCCGAGCCGAGTGGCGTCGGCGCGGGCGAGCTTTTTCGTGGGCCTGCGGGCGAGCAGGTCGAGCTGCATCCCGGTGGCGTAGAGGCGTTGGACGATGACGTCGTGCAGGTCGCGGGCGATGCGTTCGCGTTCCTCGTAGACCCCGACGCGCTGGCGGGCGGTGTTGCCTTCGGCGAGGACCAGCACCAGGCCCGCCTGCGCGGCGAACGCGGTGAGGACGTCGACCGTCACCGGAGTGAACGGTTGCGCACCACGCTTGCGGTAGACGGTCAGCGCGCCAAGCCTGCGTTCGCGAGTGCCGAAGGGGGCCGCCGCGAACGGACCGTAGATCTGGAGTTCACGTGGCACATAGGGCGCTGTGCGCGGGTCGGTGATCACGTCGTCCGCGACCATCGGCACCCCGGCGCGCGCCACTCTCGCCGCCGACGAGCGCGGCGACAGCACTAGGCCGACAGGGTCGACGCCGCTGGCGCCGTGGGCGGCCTCAACCGTGAGTGAGCCGTCTTCGCCCGTCGCCATGACCAGGCCGAGGTCGGCTTCGGCCAGTGCGGCTGCACTGCGCACGACCAAGCCGAGCACGATCGCCGGATCGTCACCTGCCAGCGCGGCGGTGGCGATCTCGGTGGACGCGAGGAGGGTGCGCGCGGCGAGGGAAGGGTCCATGGCTCGCATTCCAGGCTAGCCCCTCACCAACTCGCGGACCCGGCCGTCGGCGACCTCGATGACCATGTCCGCCTCGACCGTCTCCTCAACGCGATGGGTTATGTGCACGATCGTTCGGTCAGTTTCACGCAGACTGGCGAGCACCCGCCGTGCGGTCGGCTCATCAAGGTGGGCGGTGGGCTCGTCGAGCAGGATCAGGTCGGCGTCGGCCAGCATCGCTCTGCCCAGCGCAAGCCTTTGCGCCTCGCCGCCGGAGATGCCGCGCCCGGCCGCGTCGAGGCGGGTGTCCAGGTCGATGTCGAGGCAGACGCGGGTGAGGACCGCGTGGAGTTCGCTGTCGGTCGCGTCCGGCGCCGCCAGCCGCAGGTTTTCCCGGACCGTGGTGGACACCAGGGTCGGCTCTTGCGGGCACCACGCGATCCGCGCGGGCCGGGTCACCGTGCCGCGCTCCGCGGACAGAAACCCGAGCAGCAGCGCGATCAGTGTCGACTTGCCCGCGCCGGACGGTCCGACAACCGCCACATGTGTGCGCGGAGGCACCCGCAGGTTCACCCCCGACAGCGCGACACCGTCCCCGCCGGGCCACCGCACGTCAACGTCGACGAGCAACACCTCTGAGCCCGCCAACGCCGTGTCAGCCTCTCTACGCTGAGCCAGCACACTGGTGACCCGACCGTGTGCCGCCCGCAACGTGGCGAGATGGGTGACTGCGGGCGGCAACAACATCAACGCTTCTGCGACAGCCAACGGCACCAGTGCCAGGATCGGCACGAGCACCAGGTTCACCCCGGGAGCGAGCCCCACACTGGCCACCATCGCGGCTCCGACAAGGACCGTGACCAGCGCGGACCCTGCTCCCGCGCCGAACGCCTGACTCCGCGTCCGCACCGCGAGCACGGCGTCGGCCTCGACCAACTCGGCCTGTCGGTCGACATCACGCCCGAACGCGATCAGGTCGGCGGCGGCATCGAACAACGTGAGCACCTGAGCCGCCACCGCCCGACGCCCTCGCGCGAGCGCGATAGTGGCCCGCCGCTCGGCGACCAACGTGAGCCACGGCGCACCGATACCCGCGAGGACCAGCGCGGCCAGCAGCACGAGACCAGCTGCGGGCAGGATCGCCGTCTGCACGATGACCGCCGACACCGTCACCGCGATCGCGACCAGAGGCGGCACCAGCACACGCGGCGTCAGATCACGCACGACGTCGACGTCGTCCACCAGCCTGCGCAGGCCATCGTCCCCGCGTGGAGATCGAGCGGGCCCGAGTCGCACCAGTCCCGCCCACAGCCTTACCCGCAGGTCAGTCGCGGTGCGGAAGGCGGCGTCGTGGGTGACCAGGCGTTCCACGTAACGCAAGCCCGCGCGGGTGAGACCGAACATGCGCACCCCGACGACGGCGACGGACAGCGTCAGGATGGGCGGCTGCTGTGACGCCCGCGCGATCAGCCACGCGGACAGCGCGGTCAACGCGATCCCGCTCACCAGGGATGCCGCCCCCAACGCGGCACCCATGAGCGTGCGGCGGGTGAACAGCGTCCGAAGTCGCCCGCCCGCGCCTTCAATGCTGTCGGCCACCGTCACCGCCTCGGCTGGCCGAGCGTTTCCCTCGTCCGGCGTGACCGCGCGGTGGGTGGCCAGCAGCACGGCGACCCCTTGATCCGCCGCGCGCTGGATCGCCAGCATCACCAGGCCCGCCGTGGCCGGGTCGAGGTGAGCGGTCGGCTCGTCGAGTAGGAGCAACCGGGTGTCCGGGCGCAGCAACGCGCGCAGTACGGCCACGCGTTGACGTTCTCCGGTCGACAGGTCGGCGATGCGCCGGTCGAGAAGGTGTTCGGCGGCGACCTCGCGAGCCTTCTCGACCATGACCTCGCGCGGCGCCGGGCCTACTTCGTCGGCGACGGTCGCGGTAGCGAAGGCGGGCCGTTGCGGCACCCAGGAAACAATCCGTCGCCATGTCGACATATCGATGTGCGTCAGCGGGACGCCGTCCACCAGCACGTTTCCATCCGAGTGGGACACGAACCCCAACAACACCGCGAACAATGTCGACTTTCCGCTGCCACTGGGCGAATCAAGCCGCACGATCTCGCCCGACCGGACCACCAGCGACAGGCCGTCCGGCGCGTAGGTGTCGCGTCGTCGCACACGCAAGCCCTCGACCCGCAGTTCGCGGAAGTCGACCACGCTCGCGCCCCCACTGACCGGCGTGACCGGAACCTTCGCTACCCGGCGAACCGCTTCGAGTCCGTCCGCGCTCGCGTGGTGCGCCGACCCGGCCGCACGCAGTGGCAGGTAGCACTCCGGCACCACGATCAGCACGAACAGTCCGACCGCGAGCGTCATGTCCCCCGACACGAGCCGCAGGCCGATCAACACGGCGACCAACGCAACCGACAGCGTGGCCACGAGTTCGAGCGCGAACGCTGACGAGAACGCCACCCGCAGCACCCCGAGCGTCCCCCGCCGATGGGTCTCGGACACTCGGCGGACAACCTCGACCTGCGCTTCCGCCCGCCGAAACGCGGTGAGCACCGGCAGCGCGCGCAGCAATTCGAGCAGGTGCCCGGAGAGCCGTTCAGTCGCCTCGGCGGCCGGGCCGACCCGGTCTTCGGTGTATCGGCCGATGAGGATGGCGAATACCGGGATCAACGGCACGGTCAAGGCGACCACCACCGCCGACGGCCAGTCCGTCGCGAGCACAGCGATGCCCACCCCGAGTGGTGCGGCCACAGCGGTGACCAGCGCGGGCAGGTATGTGCCGAAGTAGGCGTCGAGGGCGTCCAAATTCTTGGTGCCCAACGCGGTCAGTTCACCCGGCCCCCGCGCGGCGATCCATTCCGGGCCGTTGCCCAACGCGCGATCGACCAGCACGCCGCGCAGTTCCTCCTTGGCTCCCGCTGCCGCCCGCGCCGCCACGATCTGCGTCGCCCATCCCAACAACGCGCGGGCGATCACCGTGCAGGCGAGGACTGGGAGTGTGATCGACGGCAGGCCGGTCCCGGCGACCATGCCCGCGAGCGCGGCCGCGAGCGCCCACGCCTGCCCGATCACGGCAGCCGCCGACGCGACGGCGAGCACAGCGCAGAGGGCCAGTGCCCGGCGCGCTGACGGGGAAAGTCCCGGCAGCGCGCCGAGCGGGCCCCTCCCTTGGGTCACGCTGGCGGGGTGGCGACCTTCGGGAGAGTTCATGGCACGTGCACCGGCGGAATGTGCGCGGTGCTGACGCGCTTGCGAAAAACCCAGTAAGTCCAACCCTGGTAGGCCAGGACGGCGGGCAGGCCGAACAGCGCCAACCAGCTGATCACCTCGAGCGTGTACGGGCTCGACGCCGTCGCCTCGACGGTCAGCGAGAAGTCGGAGTCCAGTGTGGACGGAAGAACATTCGGGTAGAGCGCGCCGAACAAGGAGACGACAGCGGCCGCGACGACCACGCCCAGCGCGGCGAATGCCTGTCCCTCCCGCCCGAGAGCGAGCCGCCGGAACGCGATCGCGGCGGCCACCACGACCACCCCTGCGGCCACCCACGTCCACAGTGAACCGAACTCGAACTGCGCCAGAATCACCAACGCCACCAACGGAGTCAACGCCACCGGCCCGACCCGCGAGGCGAACCTCCTGGCCCGTCGCCGGATGTCGCCATCGGTCTTGAGCGACAAGAAAACCGCACCGTGCACCAGCGCGAACCCGACGAAGGCGACCGCCCCCAGGATCGTCTCCCCCCGCACCGAGCCCCACACCGAGCCGACCCGGTTCCCGTCCACGTCGAGCGGCAGCCCGAACACCGTCGTCGCGATCAACAGACCGACACCGAGCGCGGGGACGAGCGACCCGACGAAGATCACCCGGTCCCAGGTTCGCCGCCACCGCACCGAATCGACCTTCCCCCGGTAATCGAAGGCGACACCGCGCCCGATGAGCCCGAGGAGGATGAACAGCACCGGAAGGTAGGCGGCACTGAGCAACGAGGCGTACCACCCGGGGAACGCGGCGAAGGTGCCCCCGATCGCCACGATCACCCACACCTCGTTTCCGTCCCACACCGGCCCGATCGTGTTGACCATGACCCGACGCTCGGCCTCGTTCCCGGCCAGGACCGGCAACAGCATCCCGACCCCGAAGTCGAAGCCCTCCAAGAACAGATACCCCAGCCACAGC
>JALZNB010000502.1 GCA_030857905.1 Actinomycetota bacterium | reverse complement strand
TGAGCGAGTTCACGAGAGATCACTTCACGCTCGTCCGCGCTCAACGGCATGTTCTTGGTCAAATCGATGGTCGCCTTTCAGTTGAGAAATTATCTCACACTGTCGCAACGACCGGTTGAGACCGCCCCCTCTTTGGCGCATTTACTGAATAGGCATGACCGAGAGCGGCGCATTCATACGACACGCGCTTCGCAGTCACGCAAGCGCGAAGCTCTACAGATGGCGGTCGGCACAAGAGTTGGCTGTCACGGCGTGGATGGCAGCAGCGAAATGCTTCGGTGAAAATTTCACAATTTGCATGGCGGGCTGCACGTCAACTGCTCGACGCGACTTCACCCGCGTCAACACTCCGGTCACTCACCGGCTTCGCAAGCACGTAGCGGCGAGACACTGCGGTTTCTGCAGCACAACAGACATCGCCCCTGGCCGCCGAAAGGCCATCGCTCCAACACTTCCGAATCACCGCGCTGTAAGGCCAACCCACGCCGTTCAGGCAGATGCCAACGATGCCCGGCTCACGTGAAGTGAACCGGGCATCGTGGTGGCGGGTGAAGGATTCGAACCTTCGAAGCTTTCGCGACGGATTTACAGTCCGCTCCCATTGGCCGCTCGGGCAACCCGCCGGGCGTCCAGCGCCGCTGGACGGTCGAAACCATACCCAACCCCCGCCACCGACTTCCAGTCGGTACCCCCGGTGCGCGGCGGCGGTAGCATCCCCGCCGAGAAGATCCCCGAACTCGGAGGTGCGAGACACGTGGCCGACCCGTCATTCGACGTGGTGAGCAAGGTTGACCGGCAGGAGGTGGACAACGCGCTGAACCAGACGACCAAGGAGCTGTCCACCCGGTTCGACTTCCGCAACACCGGAGCGCAGGTGAGCTGGTCGGGCGAGGAGGCGATCTCCTTCCAGGCCGAGACCGAGGAACGCTGCAACGCGGCGATCGAGGTGTTCAAGGAGAAGTTGGTCAAGCGCAACCTGTCGCAGAAGGCCTTCGACATCGAGGAGCCCGAACTCTCCGGCAAGGTGTACAAGGTCACCGGCACTCTCGTGCAGGGCATCGCCACCGACAAGGCCAAGGAGATCGCGAAGAAGATCCGCGACGAGGGCCCCAAGGGCGTCCAGGCGCAGATCCAGGGCGATCAACTGCGGGTGACCGGGAAGAAGAAGGACCACCTGCAGGAGATCATCGCCCTGCTCAAGGGTTCCGACTTCGGCATCGCGTTGCAGTTCACCAACTACCGGTAAGAGTGCGGCGGCCACCGGGTTGACGCTGTCGGCCCGTGGTCGGCGCTCGCACCGGTAACCTCGGGTCCGTCGCGGTGGGGGTCGCGTTCTCGGGGTGCCGTGGCTCGTGTGATCAGAAGGAGTTGTGATGAAGGGCATCGTCCTCGCCGGGGGCAGCGGTACTCGGTTGCATCCGATTACCCAGGCGGTGTCCAAGCAGCTGCTGCCGGTGTACGACAAGCCGATGATCTACTACCCGCTGTCGGTGTTGATGTTGGCCGGGATCAGGGAGATCCTGATCATCTCGACGCCGATCGACCTGCCGAACTTCCGCCGTTTACTCGGCGACGGCAGTCGGTTGGGGGTCACCTTCACCTACGCCGAGCAGGCCGAGCCCAACGGTTTGGCCGAGGCGTTCGTCATCGGTGAGGACTTCATCGGCGACGACCGGGTGGCCCTCGTCCTCGGCGACAACATCTTCTTCGGTCACGGCTTCTCCCAGCAGCTCGCCACCAGCGTCGACACGCTCGACGGCGCGTTGTTGTTCGGCTACCGCGTCAAAGATCCCCAGCGCTACGGCGTCGGCGAGGTCGACGCGACCGGGCGGCTGGTGTCGATCGAGGAGAAGCCAGCCAAGCCGAAGTCGAACCGGGCGATCACCGGGCTGTACTTCTACGACAACGACGTGGTGAAGATCGCCAAGGGCCTGACCCCGTCGGCCCGAGGCGAACTCGAGATCACCGATGTGAACCTCGAATACCTGCGTCAGGGGCGGGCGCGCCTGCTCGACCTCGGCCGTGGCTTCGCGTGGCTCGACACCGGCACCCACGACTCGATGTTGGAGGCGGGACAGTTCGTGCAGGTGTTGGAACATCGCACGGGCGTGCGTGTGGCGTGTTTGGAGGAGGTCGCGTTGGAGCGGGGCTTCATCACCCCGAACGAGTGCTACGCCCTGGGCGCGGCGTTGGCGAAGTCGGGCTACGGCGAGTACGTGATGGCCGTGGCCAAGTCCGCTGGTGCGACAGCCTGACGTTTCACCGAATCGATCCGCCGGTCCGTCAGCGCTGCCCGACCATCGATTCCAACCGCCGGATTCGCTCGGCGATCGGCGGGTGCGTGCCGAACCGCCGCGCCCGCCGCTCGCCCGCCTGGAACGGGTTCGCGATCATCAGATGCGACTGCGAGACCAACCCCGGCTCCGGCACCAACGGTTTCGCCCGCGTCCCGACGTCGAGCTTGCGCAACGCGGACGCCAAACCGAGCGGGTCGCCGGTCAACCGCGCGCCGGACTCATCGGCTTGATATTCGCGGGATCGGCTCACCGACATCCGCACGATCGTCGCCGCCACCGGCCCCAGCAACGCGACTAACAGCAGGGCGACCGGATTCGACCGCTCGTCATCATCGTCCCCGAACAACCCGGTCACCATCGCGACAGTCGCGATCATGCTCACCGCGCTGGCGAGTACCCCAGCCACGCACGACACCAAGATGTCTCGGTTGTAGACGTGCGAGAGCTCATGGGCGAGCACGCCACGAAGCTCACGCTCATCGAGTAGGTCGAGTAAACCTGTCGTGCAACACACAGCGGCGGTGCGCGGGCTGCGGCCGGTCGCGAAAGCGTTCGGCGCCTCGGTGGAACTGATGTAGAGCCTGGGCATCGGCTGCCGCGCCACTGTCGCCAGTTCACGCACGATTCGGTACAACGCGGGATGTTCGGCCTGCGACACCGGCCGCGCTCGCATCGCCCGCAGGGCGAGCGTATCGGAGTTGACGAACGCGTAGCCGCTCATCAGAACTGCCACGCCCAGTCCGACCAGCATTGCCGTGCGCCCGAACAGCGAGCTGACCAGCAGGATGAGCGCACTCATGCCGCCGAGGAGCAGCGCGGTCTTGAGCCCGTTGAGATGCCCGTGCATGAGGTCGCCTCCCCGGATGTGAAGTCGTTGTAGGGTCCGGATGGCCAACGTGTCCGCAGGGTGAGAAGTTCCGTTCCGCTAGTTGCCGCTCTCGCCCAGACGCCAATACGTGGTGGGCCTTACCCGCTGTCGCGGGTAGCCGCGCTCCTCCAGCAAGTGTTTACGCACGGCGAGCATGGCGGTCCGCTCCCCGGCCAACCAGACCTCGGGGATGCCGTCCGGAAGATCCGCCTGCCGGATGGCGTCGACCAGGACAGTGCTCTGGTGGTCGGTTCCGCGGTGAAGCCAGGTGATCCCAGGGATGTCCTGCTCCTCGGCCACATCGGCGGTCTCGACGTAGGCGATGGCTGCCTTGCCCTCCGGGATCGCCCGAAGAATCGCCGCTACCGCCGGGAGAGCCGTTTCGTCGCCGCCCACGAGATACCAGTCGGCTTGTGGATCGGGTTGGTAGGCGGGCGATGGCCCGACGAAGATGACCTCGTCACCGGGTTCCGCCCTCGCGGCCCACGCAGAGGCGAGGCCGCTGTCGCCATGAAGGACGAAATCGAAGTCGACTTCGTTGGTGACCGGGTCGTGCCTGCGAATCGTGTAGGTGCGGGTCAGGGGCCGAGCCCGCGACCAAACAGCCCGCGCGGACTCCAGGGTCAAGGGGTCCGGAAGTTCAGTGCCCGCTGGGTAGAAGTAGAGCATCACGTTCTGGTCGGTACCCGCCCCGGCCAACTCGGCGAGCGAGTCGTCTTGGACGGTGACCCGCACCAGATGCGGAGTAACCCGCTCGACCCGGACGACAGGGACCCGCCACAGCTTCGTTTCCTGCCTGCGGGACCGTCTGCGGGCGGAGTCGGAGTTCGCGTTCATCAGTGCCCATCCTGGCTCCTCGACCCGACTGGCCCCATGGAGGGTCCAACTGCAGATTTTGGTACCTACGGCGACCTCAGGTTGACGAGCGAGATGTTTAGATCATCCGTGCATGTTGACGGATCATCTCGTCACGGTCACACTGCGGACATGCTCTTCCAACCACCCATGCTCGACGACGAAGACCACAGGGTTATCGCCGAGATCGAGGAACTGCGCACACAACTCCGCCACTGGCTGAGCCAACCTCGTCGCTGGAAGGGCCAGCTTCGTCGCAACCTCAAGGCTCGTGCGATCCGCGGATCCAACAGCATCGAGGGTTACGACGTTACGTTGGACGACGCGCTCGCTCTCATGGAAGATGAAGAGCCACTGGATGCCGATCGCAGAACATCACTTGAGATAATCGGCTATCGGAACGCTCTCACATACATCCAACAGTTGGCCGAAGACGCACATTTCTCTTTCGACGAATCGTTGATCCGAAGTTTGCATTTCATGATGCTGGGGCATGACCTTGAGAAAAGTCCCGGACGTTATCGACACAACACCATCTACGTTCACGACGAAGAACTCGATGAAATTGTGTACGAGGCTCCTCGGCATGATCTGGTCCCCGACTTGATGTCGGAACTGGTAGAAAATTTGAAAGACTCTCACGACTGCCCCACCTTCGTCAGAGGGGCACTGGCGCATCTCAATTTGGTGATGATCCATCCGTTTCGAGACGGAAACGGAAGAATGGCGCGCGCACTTCAAACCCTCGTCCTGGCACGCGAACGCATCATCTCGCCTGAGTTCAGCAGTATCGAAGAATGGCTGGGAAAGAACACCAGTGCCTATTATGCCGTTCTCGCCGACGTCGGACAAGGGGCTTGGCATCCCGAAAACGACACCACACCTTGGATCCGATTTAATCTGGTAGCTCATCACATGCAGGCACAAACCGTTGTTCGGCGCGTGAGTGAAGCCGGAACGATGTGGGGCGAACTCGACGAGTTGGCAGGCCGTTTCGGCCTTCCCGAAAGAGTCGGATACGCGCTTTACGATGCGATGATCGGCTTGCGCGTTCGAAGGTCGAGCTACGCGCGTCAGGCAGATCTCGAACAAGCGACGGCCTCACGAGACCTGCGGCAACTGGTCTCATTGGGCCTCTTGGCGGCAATTGGGGAAACCCGGGGTCGAATGTACACCGCATCGCCGGAATTGCGCGCCATACGCGACAAAGTTGCTCACGGACGTTCTCCCGTAATCAATCCCTACACGCGAGACGCGGAGTCCCGCACAAGCACGCGTAAGCGAGTATCAACGCTCGGTTGACCGGCTGACAAATCGGTCTCTTAGTCGTTCCCGAGAGACCGATCAGCCCAGCTCATGAGGGATGCGGGACCTCTGAGCTGGGCTGATCGGGATTAAACCGGGTAACCCAATCAGCCCCGGAGTTCCATCGTGCAGCACTTGGGGCCGCCGCCGGATTTGCGGAGTTCGGAGATGTCCACCGGGACCGGGGTATAGCCGTGGTGGATGAGGGCGGAGATGAGGTCCGTGGCTTCGCTGGCGACGATGACGTTTCGGCCGTCTGAGACCGCGTTGACGCCCAGGCAGGAAGCGTCGGCCTCGGTCGCGATGATGGCGTCGGGGAACAGGCGGCGTAGGACGCGTTGGCTGCCGGGAGAGAAGGCGGCCGGGTAGTAAGCGATGTGGGCGCGGGTAGTCGCGCTGGCCTCGGTGAGGACGACCAGGGCGACGTCCAGGTGGTAGT
>JALZNB010000542.1 GCA_030857905.1 Actinomycetota bacterium | reverse complement strand
GTCCGCGACCTCGGGGTCACCATCGCGGCGGCGATCGCGGTGCCCGCCATCTCCTCGGCGACATTCGACCTGCTCGGTTTCTCCGTCGCGACAGGGTTCACCTTCCTGTTGATCGGCGCGGCCGGGTCGCTGTGGCGCACGGTCAGGGAAGGCGAGCTCGACCAGGATTTCCTGACCACCAGACCGACCAAGGGTGAGGTGCCCGCGTGACGACGGAAGCGACCATCGGCGGCAAAGTCGGCCAAGGCGCACTGTGGAGCCTGCTCAACACCGTGGTGCTGCGGCTGGGCACGCTGGTCGCGGGCATCGCGCTGGCCCGCATCCTCTCGCCCGCCGACTACGGCGTGTTCGCGGTGGCATTGGTCGCGATGACCCTGTTGCAGTCGTTCAACGAACTCGGGGTGACACTGGCGCTGGTCCGGTGGGAGCGGGACGTGCGCGAGTTCGCGCCGACCGCGTTGACCATCGCGGTCGGGTCGAGCACGACCCTGTACGCCGTGGTGTTCTTCGCCGCGCCCGCGTTCTGCGAGCTGATGGGCAGCCCGGACGCGGTGGGCGTCCTGCGATTGCTGTGCGTCGCGGTGGTGCTCGATGGGATCGCCGTGGTGCCCGCGACGATCTTGAACCGGGAGTTCTTGCAGCGGACCCGTTTCCTGTGCGACGGGTTGGCGTTCGTCGTGGTCACCAGTGTCACCATCACGCTGGCGCTCAACGGGTCCGGCCCCATGAGCTTCGCCATCGGGCAGCTCATGGGGAACGTGGTGTCGGTCACGTGCTACCTGCTGCTGTGTCCGGTGAAGGTGCGGCCGGGGTGGGATGCCGGGATCGCGCGCGAGCTGGTCAAGTTCGGCCTGCCACTGGCCGCGGCCAGCCTGCTCGTGCTGTCGGTGACCAATGTGGACAAGATCGTGATCGGCGCGCAGACCGACGCGGTCGCGCTGGGCTTGTACGTGATGGCGTTCAACCAGTCGAGCCTGCCGTTGCAAGTCTTCTCCGAGGCCGCGCGACGCGTATCACTGGCCGGATTCTCGCGACTGGTGCACAACAAAGACGCGTTGGAACAGGCGTTGGCGCGCGGAACGGGCCTGCTGATGGGTGCGTCCGTGCCGGTGTGTGTGCTGCTGGCCTGCTACGCCCACCCGCTGCTGCACGTGGTGTACGGCGGTCAGTGGACGCCCGCGGCGGTGGCGCTACAGGTGTTGGCCGTGCTCGGTCTGGTGCGCATCCTGCTGTTCATCGGCTACGACCTGCTCGTCGCGTTGGACGGCAACCGGGTACTGGTCGGCTTGCAGGCACTGTGGCTCGGGACGATGCTCCCCGCGTTGATCTTCGGCACGACCGTGGACGGCATCCGGGGGGCCGCGATCGCCCAGGTCGCGGTGGCCATCGTGGTGGTCGTCCCGGCATTCGTGTGGATCATCCAGCGGCGGGGTGTCCGGCTGCGCGCGTCACTGTTGGCCATCCGGCGGCCGGTGATCGGAGGGCTGCTCGTGGTGGGTACGGCGTTGGTGGTGCGCAGCCTCGTGGAGAACTCGTTGGCCCAGTTGCTGATCGGCGGCTTGGTGGCCGTCGCCGTCTACCTTCCCGTGGTGTATCCGATGCGGGCGCTGTTGCCCGGACGCGCGGCGGTGACGACGTAAGCCGGTTGTCCGCGAGTGGACAGACCGGAATTCCTGGCCACGACCGTGATGGCCACCTACAAGAGGCCCGCCCTGCTGCCCATCGCGGTGGAGTCGGCGCCGGCGCAGACGGTGACCGCGACCACCAGGTGATCGTGGTGGACGACGGCGGGGACTGAAACGCGGAGCCGACCTCGTCTACTCCGCCGTCGAGCGCCATTACCCGGACGGGACCGTGCAACCTCAGGGCGGTGTGCGCGCGTGATTACCGCGTAGCTACCGCACCAGGGGGATGGATGGACGATCGAGATCGCGGCTTCGCCGAGTACTTCGCCGCGCGCGCCGACGCCATGCGCGGCACGGCGTACCTGCTGTGCGGTGACTGGCATCGAGCCGAAGACCTGGTCCAGACCACGTTCGTGAAGCTGTACCGGGTCTGGAACCGGGTGACCGCGCACGAGGCGCTGGACGCCTACACCCGGCGGATTCTGGTCCGCACCTTCCTCGACGAAACCCGCAGAGGGTTCTTCAAGCGCGAGCAGGTCACCGAGGAGTTGGCCGACCGCGAGGCCGCGGGCGGCGGCAGCACCGAAGACCGGCTCGTCCTGCTGCACGCCCTGACCAAGGTGCCCGCACGGCAACGCGCCACCCTGGTGCTGCGGTACTGGGAAGACCTCTCCCTCGAAGAGACCGCGCTGGCGATGAAGTGCTCCACGGGCACGGTGAAGAGCCAGTGCTCGCGCGGCCTCGCCCATCTCCGCGACCTGCTGCCCACCCACACCTTCGAGAGGACATCATGAACGAGCAGGACCTTCGCCACGCCCTGCGCGGGGCGATGCACCACACCCAGGCGCCGCCGTCGATGAACGGCACGGAGGTGCTCGGCCTGGCCAAGAAGGCCCACCGGCGCAGGCAGGCTCAGTTGGCGGGCGCGGGTACGGCGATGGCTGTCGCGGTGATCACGGCGGGGGCGGTGTTCGTGCCCAATATCGGCGCGAGCGGGCCGGTGCTGCCGGGTGTTTCCGTCACACAGACACCCGACAAGACCTCGGAGAGGACACAAGCCCAGGGGCCGAACAAGGACAAGAGTGTCGCCCTGATGGAAACGCTCATCTCCTCCGCGCCCGCAGGGTTCGAGACGCCCGACAACCTCGAACCGGTCATCGCCGCGAACGGTCCCGTCCGCACCAACCAGGCCCATCTGACCGAAGGGGCGAACGGAAACAAGGGTTGGGCGTACAGCGTGGACATGCCCATCGGCTTCGACAACCGCTGGGGGCGGATGAATATCGAAGTCCATCCGCCGTCCCACAACCGCTACACCGAGGACGGCTGCGCGTTGGCGGCTCGATTCGTAGCCGGTGAAGGCCCGTGCACGCTCATCGACGTCGACGGAAAGCAGGTCGGGGTCGTCAAGAAGGCAACGGACTTCACGCTCTTCGACCAGTGGGCGGCATACCGACACCCGGACGGCACTGTGGTGTTCCTTGCCCAGAGCAGAAAGCACGAAGGCGTGGCGACCGAGGCACTGGCGGACTACCCGCTGACCGTGCGGCGGTTGGCCGAGTTGGCGGCCGATCCGAAGTTCATCGTCCAGTAAGGCGGGACGATCTGGGGCCGCTTTCCGACTGCGTCCGCTACTACGAACGGCTACGCCACCATCACGAGGTGATGGTCCGTTGGTCGATGAACCGCATCACCGGCCGACGACTGACACAGTCGTAGTAGCTCGGAAACAGGTACTCAGACGCCGTGGTGGCGCCAGCGCAGTTCGCGGGCGTGCTGGCGGATGCGGCGGGCCGGAGCGGTCAGCACCAGTGGTGCGAGCGCACGCGCGCGACGCGCGCCGAGGCGCTCCCGCAGGCGCAGGGTGTGCCATTCCGGCAGCGAGTCGAGGTTCTCGACCGTGTCCCTGGCGAACTGGATCAGTTCGGCGACCGGTTCGATCTCGGTCCTGCCCTTGTCGTAGGCGCGACCCGCACGAAGAAGGGCGTCGCCTGCCAGACGGCGACGGACCCGGATTTCCAAGTCCTCACGGTCCGCCAGGACGCCATCGGCGCGGGTGGTGATGGACTGGAACGCGGCCAGGCGTTGACGGAGGTCGGGGACGATGGAGGCGTAGTACGCGCTGGACATGTTGCTGCCGTGTTGGCGGTAGTAGGCCTGGTCGACGCCGCGGAGGTAGCCGACGTCGGCGTGCAGGGCGAAGCGCATCCACATCTCGATGTCTCCGGCGTGCGGGAGATTCGGGTCGTAGCCGCCGAGTTCCTGTTGCAGTCCGGTGCGCACCACCACCTCCGGCGAGGTGATGCAGCCCTCGCCAAGGGAGAACCTGCGGCGCAACCACGAATGTCCCGTGTAGACGCTCCAGCCGCGATCCTCGGTTCGCGCCGAGGGCAACGGCGTGCTGCCGTTCCAGTGCACTGGTTTGCCGTAGGCGAACCCGACCTCGGGATGCGCGTCGAGCAACCGCACGGCGCGGCCCAGCGCTCCCGGGGTCAAGGCGTCGTCGGCGGACAGCAGTACCGAGTAGTCGGCCTTCGCCCAGTCCAGCAGGCCCTCGTTGTAGGTGGCGATGTGCCCCTTGTTGACCTTGTGCTCGACCACCTCCACGCGACTGTCCTCATCGGACAATGAGCGAGCGACGTCCACGCTCCCGTCGCCGGAGGCGTCGTCGATGACCAGGACCCGGACCTCCACGCCCGGCTGGTCGAGCACACTGCGGACCGCAGTGGGCAGCACCGACCCGTACCTGTAGCACGGAATCACAACGTCGACGCTGCCCACAGATGGCTCCTTTACGGAAGTGTCGTTACGAATATCGCGTCAACCCAGTAGTTCCTGCCGTTACCGTTGCCCTGCGGGAACACGCCGCCGCCGTAGTTGAAGACGCCGTTGGGCAGTGCGCCCTGAGCAGGTGCGGTAAGCGGCCCGTTCACCCGGTCCTGGGTGAAGTACTGCGAGGTGTAGCTGTAGCGCCCCGCCGAGGTGAAGTAGGAGACCACATACGTCGTACCGGCCGTGACCTGCACCGGCGCGGCGAAGGTGAGCGTCTGCCACCCACTGCTCGTCTCGTCGGTGAAGGTGCCCGTCGCGAGTTTGACGCCGTTGCCGCTCCACAGGGTTCCGGTGTGCGAACCCGGGTCGCCGATCGGCTTGTGGAACCGGACACCGGTGATCCAGCCGTTCTGCGCGACCGTGACCCGCATACCTAGTTCCAGCGGGGTTTCCACCCCGCTCGACGCCGGTACGTCGGTCGGCCGGAAGATGCCGCACGGGCACGCTCCCGTGGCCGCCGTGGTGAACGTCCACGTCTTCGCCGCGGGCATCGGGTTGCCCATCACATCGTTGGCCCGTACCGATGCGGTGAGCTGTGTGTTACCCGGCAACAGATCAGTCGACACGAACATCACGCTGCGGTTGTCCGCCGCGATCCTGAGCGTGCCCGGCACCTGGATGTCACCGTCGCGGGTGACACTCATCTGCAGTGAGGTCCGGTTGACCGGTTCGGAGAAGGACGCGGTGACGCCGCTCCCGGTGGGAATACCGGTGGCGTTGGCAGGCGGGTCGATGTCGATCACTGTCGGCGCCGTGTTGTCCGCGCCGTCGGTGTCGACAGTGATGTCGACCGAATAGTTGTTGGCGTTGAAACTGTTCTCCGGGAACCCGCCACCGTAGAGGTAAACGCCCTGTCCTCCCGCAGCGGGCGAGCTGGGTGCGGTGAGCACACCACGTCCGGCGCCCTGGGCCGCGAAGTAGCCCGCGTCGACCGCGTAATGGCCGTTGGGCGCGCGGTAGGAGACGACATAGGTCTCCCCGGCCTGAATCTGCGTCGGGGAGGCGAAGGTCATGCTCTGCCAACCACTTTCGGACTCGTTGGTGAACGTCCCGTGGGCGATGCGCTGCCCGGTCTCGGTCCACAGCGAGCCGGTGTGCGTGCCGGTGTTGTTCGATGCCTTGAAGAACCGGATACCGGTCGCGGTCGCGTTGACCACGACCGAGAACTTCACGCCCAACTCGACGTCGCTGGTGTCGTTGGCCGAGAGCAGCGCCGGGGTGCGCGACTTGAACAGGTTGCACGGGCAGGGGCCGAGGTTCGTCCCGGTGGTGAAATTCCAGGTCTTCGGCGCGGCCAGTGGGTTGCCGAAACCATCGGTCGCGGTGACCGACACCGAATGGACCGTGTTGACCGGAAGCAGGTCGGCCGCGGTGAAGCTGACTGTCTTGTCCTCCACGTCAACCGTGCCCGCGATCGGGTTTCCGCCCGCTTGCACGATGAACTGGACGCTGCCGGGGTCGACAGCCTCGTTGAAGGTGGCCGTGATGTTGGAGTCGGTGTAGGCACCGGTAGCGCCTGCTGCCGGACTCACGGAGTTGACCACTGGCGCGGTGTTGTCCGCCGTACCGGTGGTGACGATCGCGTCAACCCAGTAGTTGCCACCGTTGAAGGTGCTGTCAGGAAATCCGGAACCGTAGCGGTACACACCGTTGCCGCCGTGGACCGAGGCGGTCGCGGGCGCGGTCAGGGGAACGATGCCCGCGCCCTTGCCGTTGAAGTACGCCGGATCGACCGAATATCGGCCTTTCGGCGCGCTGTAGGACACGACGTAGGGTTGGCCGGAGCGGACCTGGACCGGCTGCGCGAAAGTCAAGGTCTGCCAGCCGGAGGCCGACTCCCCGGTGAAGGTCCCGGTGGCGAGCCTGCCACCACTGGGCGACCACACCGATCCGACATGGACACCGATGTTGGTCGCCGCCTTGTAGAAGCGCACACCCGTGACCGTGGCGTTGACCGAGGTGGTGAACTTCGTGCCGACCTCAATCGCCGCGTTGTCCCCACTGTCCACAACGGACGGGGTCTGGTTGCCGAAGATCGTGCACGGACACTGTTGGGCACCGACGGTCAAGCCGACGGTGACCGTGTTGCCGATCGTCGCGCCGTCGTCGGAGGACCTGACCTTGATCGTCACCGGACCAAGCGAGCCCGGTGTCCATGGATAGGTCCAGTTGTCCAGACCGGTGGCGCGGTGATAGCTGGCGCCGCCGTCGACCGAGACCTCGACGTTGGCCACCTTGCCGCCGCCCACATCAGCCGCGGTGCCCCTGATGACCTGGGATGACCCGGCGGCAACCGTGCCGCCTTGGGCGTGCGAGGTGACGACCGTGTTCGGGCCGGTGGCGTCGACACTCTTCACCGCGGCGGTGAGGCCCGCCATCAGCGTGCGCGGCTGCACACCCATGTCGGCGAACAGGTTGACCGTCGCCTGCTGCATGGCGGGACTGGTCGGAGCCGTCGGTGGTGCGCCGTTGGGGAAGGTGTGGTCGCTGTCGAGCCCCCAGGACCACTGCACCGAGGCGGCACTGAAGACCAGCGCCTTGCTCACCTGGTCGCGATACAGCGTCAGCTTGTGGTTGACCGAACCGGTTCCATAGGTGTGGCCGTGGTCCTGTAGGACGAACTGACCACTGGTGATGTCGACCGTGGTGTCCGACAAGCCGATCAGACCCGCGGGACGATGACCGTTGTCGACGTCGTTGTCCCACTCGTAGCCCAGTGTGCCCGCGGGGAATGTCGTGGTGCCGGTGGCGGTGGCGACCGGCGTGTTGCGCCAGAAGCGGTTGCGGCCGAAGGAGGCCGGGACCTGGATCGAGTCGGCCCGGTAGCCGTTGACCAGGAACAGGGTGCCGATCAACGCGTTCTCCGGGCGGCCGCCGTCCGATGGCGGGGACTGCCTCGGGTCCCGCCACGTTCCGGTCCACTGCGGACTCGGGTCGATCTTCGCGCCACCGGGGGCCTTGGTCTCCTTGTAGCAGACCATCGTGCGCATGGCGGTGTTGGAACCGTCGATCGAGTTCTCGAACCGGGTCTTCCAGAACATCGAGTTGCCGGTGAGGAACATCAGGTGCACGCCCGCGGCCTTGGCGGCCTCGATGCCCGCGCGCTGGGTGGCGTTGACGTACTCGTCGTGACCCGAGGAGATGTAGACCTTGTGGTTCTTGAGCAGTCCCGGATTGCGGGTGACATCGACACCGGTGAGATAGCTCACGTCATAGCCGTTGCGTTCGAGGAAGCGAACCAACGGGTACTCGGCGTTGAGGAAGTTCCCGGTGCCCGCGTTGCGGTACGGGCGGTTGTAGCTGACCTTGAACGCGCGGCCGTCCGGGGCGCCGCTGAAGCCACCCTCGTAGAGGTTGAACTCGTTGATGCCCTCGCGGTCGCCGTAGCGGTTGTAGGCCTGCCAGCTCTGATCGGAGGTTTGCACGACGACGTCCGAAGTGGACGAGTCGTTGCGCACCACGAAGGGGTACTGGCTCGCGCCCGCGCCGTCGTTGCGGATGAAGTTGGCCACATAGAAGCCGGGGACCGCGGTACTGGGCACGTTCCAGCTCGACGAGACCGCCCAGTTGCCACAGTCCACGAGCCCGGTGGTCGACTGGTACGAGCAGGTGGGCTGGTTCTGCGGCAAGGAGACCGCGGGCGCCAGGGTGGCGTGCAGCCGTCCGCCGTTGCCCTGGTACCAACCGAGCCGCACGATGTCGATCTCGTAGTTCGTGCTCGGTGTCTTGATCTTGAAGTCGAGGCGCTGGCCGGGCTGGATGCTCGCCTGGGTGGCGAAGCCCTCGATCTCGCCGTACTGGCTCTCGATGAACCAGGCGTCGCGCGGAGTACCTGGCTTCGAGTTCTCGCACACCACGGGATTCGTCGGCGCGTCGCACGGGCCCGCCGCGGCGGGGGTGGCGACAAGCACTGGCAGCCCGATGGCGACAAGAACTCCCGCCAACGCGGCACGCATCATCCGTCGTCGGTCCATCCGAGCCTCCACGGTCCCTTGACTGTCCTGGTCATCGCCCGGATGACACGGCTTGTTACGCCATTAGGGGCAAGAAACCGTTATATGGCTTGACATTACTCTACTCACGGGTGTTGTGACTCCTGGTGTCACACCTCATGGGACGGCCAAGGCGCCGTGCTTCCACGATTTCCGCACCTCACCGGGGCCGCCTCTCCGCGAGGTCCATCAACTGGTTGGCCCGCGAATCCCAGGACGACGGCAGCACCGACGCCCTGCGGTCGTCCGGAGTGGACAGTCCACCGTCAGCGAGGGTCTCGCGGATGGCCGAGACGAAGTCGTCGTGGCTCGCGACCCGAATCCGGTCGGCGTAATGCCGCACCTCGGGGAAGTCGGTGCTGACCACAGCGAGGCCGAGCGCGAGGTACTCCTTGAGTTTGATCGGGTTGGCGTGCTTGATCCAGTCGTTGTCCTGCCACGGCATCAGGGCGACGTCGAAGCCGGAGCCGTAGGCCGGGATCTGCGCGTACGGCCGAAAATCGAGCCAGTGCACATTGGGGTACCCGGCGAACCGGTCCATCGAGATGGTCGCGTCGCCGATCAGCACGAGCGATGCCTCGGGAATCTCCTTGGCGATCCGCTCCAGCAGGTCGAAGTCGACCAGGTAGTCGTCGAGGCCGCCGAAGAACCCGATCCTCGGACCGGGAATGGCCGCCAGGTCCGCGGGCAGTTCGTCGCGGCGACGGAAGTGGTGCAGATCCACGCCGTGATCGAGGAAGAAGCCCCGGTGACCGGTCGCGTGCGCGTCCTCGGCCTGCAACTCCCGGCTGACGTAGAGCACGTGGTCGGAACCGGCGAGGAGCTTGTTCTCCAGGGCTGCGATGGCGGCCTGGTCGGCCTCCGGGAACGCCGAATGCCGATCGGACCGGTTGTAGATCAACCCGCGCCTGCTCATCGGCTCCACCACGTCCCACGCGGTGGGAATGGTGGCGACCACGACCGGCGCGCGCATGCCCAGAGCCAGGCACACGGCGCGAACCTGCGCCCGGACCAGGATCGCGTTGATCTTGCGCACCCAGGGTTTGCCGTAGAACGGCAGCGGCAGTGGGGTCATCACGTGGTAGCCGGGCACGTCCGGCAGCGGACGGCGGACGAGCTTCGCCACGCTGCCCAGCTTGCGGAAGATGCGACGCAGGAACTGTGTGCTCTTGCCCGGTGTCGGCATCCGCAGGCCGATGCTGTTCACCAGCAACACCTTGCGGTGTTCGGCGACTCGGCGCATGAGCTGGAAGTCGGAGTGCGCCTGGTTGTGATACCACCAGTCCTGTGCGGAGAAGCACACATACGGCGGTCCGCTGTTGTCCGAAGCGGACAGCCCCGCGGGCCACGTACGCAAGCGGAGAAGATCACGCAACGCCGCCCGGTGCCTGGTGGAACCGCGGAGCGCGTTGTCGAGGAAGACCGCCAGCCACATGCGTACAGCGGCGCCACCGCCGAATCGCTCGCGGTGCAACCGGACCTTGTTGCCCACCATCAGCGACCACAGCCGAGGCGAGGTCAGCACCTCGCCGCCGAGGTGCACCGCGTGCGCGGCGGGTTCGTAGCGCACGGCGAAACCGGCCTCGCCCGCGCGGAGCATGAAGTCGGTTTCCTCCGAGTACAGCAGGTACCGCTCCTCCAGCGCGCCAACCGCGTCGAGACAGTCGCGGGTGGCCAGCCAGGCGGCGCCGGTCACCCAGTCGACTGTTCCCGCCCGCTCATACGAACCAGGCGCGGTGATCGTCTCTCCGAGTGGGCCGAATCGGCCCGCGCGCGTGCCACCGAGGACCGCCTCGCCCAAGGTTCGCAGCGCGGTCGGCGAACGCCGCAGCGAGTGCTGCACGCGACCGTCCACATCGGTCAGTTTCGGCGCGACAACGCCTACCCCCGGCCCTGTGGCCGCCACGAGTGTGGCGACGGACCCAGGCGAGAGGCGGATGTCGGCGTTGAGCACCAGGACATCACAACCCGCGGCGTGCGCGATACCCGCGTTGACACCCGCGGCGAAGCCGTCGTTGCCCGCTCGCCGCACGACCTTGACCTCGGCGTCCATCGACGTGACCAGATCTGCCGTGCCATCGGTCGATGCGTTGTCGACCACGATGACGCGCGACTCGGCGACCCCGGCGAGCGCGTCGGGCAGCGCGCGCAAACAGTCGGCGATGACCTCGGCGCTGTTGTAGGTCACGATGACGACCGCGACCGGGCGGGCGCTCACGCCGAGACCCCGGTGGCGAGGTCGGCGCCGAGCACCGGCATGGTCGCCCCGCCCTGCGCGAGGCTGGCCGACGCTGCCTCCAAAATGGACAGAACCCGCAGCCCCGAACGGCCGTCGGTCAGCGCGGGCCGGTTCTCGACGATCGCGCCGTGGAACTCCACCATCACCGCGCGCAGTGCTTCCTTCTCCGGGAGCGCGGGGGCGACCATGTCTCCGGTTCGGTAGGAGACGATCGTCTGCGCTCGACGCTCGGCGCCGAGATCGGCCGCGTCCACCCGGTCGACCCCACGGTCGTGGATGGACAGTCGCTGGCTCGGATTGAGGTCGTCCCACACCACGGTCCGACTGGTGCCGCCGATGACCATCGTGCGGATTTTGGTCGGCGACAACCAGTTCACGTGCACGTGGGCCATCACGTCCCTGGTGAACCGCAACGTCAGGTGGGCGACGCAGGCGCGGCCCGCGCCGATCGGATCGGAACCGTGCGCGGCGACCGACAGCGGACGCACGCCCTCGGGCAGGATCGAGAGGAAGATCGACAGATCGTGCGGCGCCAAGTCCCACAGCACGTCGACATCCGGCTGCACCAACCCGAGGTTGATGCGCACCGAGTCCAGGTACTGCACCGACCCGATTCCGCCGCCGCGCACCAGCTCCCGCAGATGGGTGACGGCCGGGGTGTAGCAGTAGGTGTGGTCCAGCATCAGGGTCAGCCCACGGCGGTCGGCCGCCTCGACAAGCTGCCGTCCCTCGGCATAGGTGGCCGCGAGCGGCTTCTCGACCAAGACGTGCTTGCCCGCCTCCAACGCGGCCATCGCGACCGGCAGGTGCGTCTTCGCCGGTGTGGCGATCGCCACCGCGTCGACAGCCGGGTCGGCGAGAACCTGGTCGAGCGAGTCCGACACCCGCACGGTCGAGTAGTCGCCGAGCACGCGCCTGGCGCGATCCGCGTCGAGGTCACACAGATATTCCAGCCGCAGCCCGTTGGTCGCCTGGGCGTTGCGGACCAGGTTCGGCCCCCAGTACCCGGCGCCGATGACGGCAAGCCCGATCGTTCCCACGCTGCATAACCCCTTCGGACGAGAAAGCTTGGTCGAACACTGGGAATCAGTACGCGCCGCGGCCGGTGAACACGGCCCGGAAGGTCTTCCAGATGATCACCGCGTCCAGGGCGAGCGACCAGTCCTCGACGTAGCGCAGGTCGAGGCGGATCGCCTCCTCCCACGGCAGGTCGCTGCGACCGCTGACCTGCCACAGACCGGTGAGCCCGGGCTTGACCAACAACCTGCGGCGCACGTCCTCGCCGTAGCGGGCGCTCTCCTCCGGCAGCGGCGGGCGCGGTCCCACGAGGGACATCGGACCCATCAGCACGTTGAAGAGCTGCGGCAGTTCGTCGGCGGAGTAGCGGCGCAGGAACGCGCCCACCTTGGTGACCCTGGGATCGTTGCGCATCTTGAACAGCAGACCGGAGCCTTCGTTGCGGTCGGCGAGATCGGCGACCATCCGGTGCGCGTCGGTCACCATCGTGCGGAACTTGATGATGGTGAACTCGCGGCCGTCCTTGCCGACCCTGCGCTGCTTGTAGAACACCGGGCCGCCGGTGTCGAGCTTGATCGCGGCGGCGACGGTGAGCATCACCGGCGTGAGCAGGGTGATCAACAACGCCGAGCCGACCTTGTCGACGACGTCCTTGATCATCCGTCGCACCCCGGTGAACGACGGCGCCGTCACCCGCAGCAGCGGCATGCCGAGCACGGCGTCCACGTGCAGGCGAGGCCCGGCGACCTCCATCAGCACGGGCGCGACGACCATCTCGGCGCCGCTGCCCTCCAGCCGCCAGGCGAGCTGCTGGAGGCGTCGGGGAGTCCAGTGCTGGTCGGGGGTCACCGCGACGATCCGGTAACCGCCACGGCGGGCATGGGTGGCCAGGTCGTGAAGCTGCCCGACGACGGGAATGCCGTCGAGTTCGGTGACACCCTCGCCGAGACCGTCCGCGGTGCACACGGCGTCGATGCGCCAGCCCAGGTGCGGGGTGTTGCGGGTGCGGGTGATCAAGTCGCGAACCGTGTCGACGCTGCCCGCTGCCATGACCGGCAGCAGGCACCCCCCGGCGCGGCGGGCGCGGTGCAGCAGTTGGCGCAACAGGTAGCGCATGGGGAAAGCGAGCAGCGCCGCGACCGGGATGACGATGAACACCCACGGCCGGATCTGCCCGATGTCGAACAGCAGTCCACCGAGGGCGAGGGCGACGCCACCGGCGACGAACCCCCGGCCGAGCCTGCGGAACTCCTCGGCGCCCTGACCGAGCACGGCCTGATTCCAGACGCGGTTGACGGTGAGCGCGGTCAGCAGGACGGCGAAGGTGCTGAGTCCGACCAGCAGACCGCGGGCGGTGGTGTAGTCGGAGACGATCCCCCCGGCGACGATGACGCCGACGAGGGTCGCGGCCAGATCACTGATGATCACACCAGTCCGGTAGCGGGGCTCCCAGCCCGCGACCGGAGGGTATGAGGGTTCACCCGAAGGCAGGTCACGCCGCGGACTGCGGGCTCGGCGGATGCCGGGCGGCGCGGGCCACAGGGTGGATCTCAGTCTCGGGAACTGAACTTGGTCACGCATCGTGTATTCCCCCGGTTCGGCCGGATCGGGTATGCACGGGCGTAGGGCGTCCCCGGACTGCCCTCGCCTTGGTCAAATGTCGTGGTGAGCCAAATGTCCGAGCCGTTGAAGAACGGACCCAGGCTGCCGATAGCTCATTCGTTTACTCAGCCGGCCCCGTTACACGGAGGGTAAAGTCGATTCTCACTCGAAAGGTGCACAGCGCAACGATCGACAGCTCGAAGACACGGACTGTGGCCACGGATGTTGTCGGGGATTCACCAAGTCAGACGAATGTTCGCAGCCCACGCCCGGTCCCGACGGTCCGCCGGGACCGTCCTTATTGGACCACAGCATCGATTACGGAATGTCACCAGCAACGGTTAACTGTTGACGAAACCGAGGACGACATGACTGAGGGCGACCCCACATTCTGGGATCGCCCTCGTCACGCTGTGGCCAGGGGCGGGGTCGAACCGCCGACCTACCGCTTTTCAGGCGGTCGCTCGTACCAACTGAGCTACCTGGCCAAAACTCGCCAAACGGTCTAACGAACAACCACTGTATAACAAGTGGCTAACGCAACCCCACAAACCAAACCGGTGCGCTCTTCCCACAAACCAGGCTGGTCCCAACGATCGAAACCACGCTGGTTCAGAAGAAGCTCGCACCGTGGGGTCCCGGGGCTCGCCCCCGGGGATAATCGCGAGTTTTCCCTTGCCCACGTGTTGCGTGGGCAAGGGAAACCGAAAACTCGCGACCCAGACGGGACTCGAACCCGCGACCTTCGCCGTGACAGGGCGACGCGCTAACCAACTGCGCCACTGGGCCTTGCTGTAACACTGGCCTAGCTGCTAACCGTGCTCCCAACGGGATTCGAACCCGTGCTGCCGCCTTGAAAGGGCGGAGTCCTAGGCCGCTAGACGATGGGAGCCGATCTTCATCTGACCGGACCGATCGACTGCGCTTCCAGTTCTTCCGGTCTGGCTTGTTCGGTTTTCGCTGGGAGCATGGATAGCTTAGGGCACGGTGGTCAAGTCTCCAAAACGGGTTGCCCATTGTGGTCCCTACCAGCGGAAAGAGGACCGATGACCGGCATGCTGACCGATCGGGTCGCGGTGGTGACCGGCGTGAGCCGCCGAGTGGGGATCGGTTACGCCGTCGCCGCCCGGCTGGCGGCCGCAGGCGCGGACGTCGTCGCCCATTCGTGGGAGCCGCATGACGCGGGTCAGCCGTGGGGGGCGGACCCGCTGGGCGCCGCGGGCGTGGTGGACGACCTGCGGGCACGACTGCCCGAAGGCGCCGGGAACGTGTGGCACCTGGCGGCCGACCTGGCCGAACCGACAGCGCCCGCAGCGGTGATCGACGCGGGCGTCGAGCGGTTCGGCTCGGTGGACATCGTGGTCGCGACCCACGCGCGCAGCAGTGCCCAGGGACTTTTCGACCTCACAGCCGACGAATTGGACACCTCGTTCGCGGTGAACGTGCGGGGCTCGCTTCTGCTCGCGAAACGGCTCGCCGAGGTTCGGGACCCCGCGCGACCAGGCGGCCGAGTGATCCTCTTCACCTCAGGACAGCACCTCGAACCCATGCCGAGTGAGCTTCCTTACATCGTGAGCAAGGGTGCGCTGCACCAGGTGACGACGAGCCTGGCCGTCGCGCTGGCACCACACGCGATCACGGTCAACTGCGTCAACCCCGGTCCGGTGGACACCGGCTACGCCGACGATGAGCTGCGCGCCAGGGTGATCGCCGGGTCACCATTCGGCCGATGGGGTACCCCGCAGGACACCGCGGACCTAGTGGCGTGGCTGGTGTCCGACGCGGGCAAGTGGGTCACCGGACAGACCGTGGTCTCCGATGGCGGCTTCTCGCTGCGCCGTGGGGAGCGGTGACGTCGCGAACGGCGGGTCGATGCCGACCGGCACGGTTTCGCGAAGTTCAGCGAGGGCGAAGCCGACTGCTGTCACATTGAGTAATCAGACTCGCAATACCGAACAACGCCATCGCCCAGTGTTCTTATGAATTTCACACAATTGGTTGACGAAAATAGCAACGCGGTCGCGGTCGGTGGGCGGACAGGCGTGTCCGATATCGCGTCGGGAAGCCCTCTCTCATGATCGCGCGACCGCGGCCGCCACTACCGCCGGACCGGCGGGACGCCGTCGTCACCTTCGATCAGACCGAGCATTTCCAGCAGTTCACGGCAGTCGTCGACGTCGATCGCACCATGGGCGACAGCGAGCCTGGCCCGCTGCACCTGCTCGGCCGACACCCTCGCCGAGTCTCCCGCACGCGGTGCGGGAACACCCGTCGAGAACGCGCTGGGATCTTGCTGCAAGAGGAACGACCGTACTTCGAGTGATCCACTCATTAATGCCTCCCCGACTTGTTTTGCGTGAGGCTATGAGAGAACTTCGTGCACTTACAGCCCCCCGCAGAGTGAATCGAGATACCCGCTTTGTAGCCGAAAGTGATCGATTTTCCCAGCACAACCCTGGTTTGTCAGGCCTGCACCGACTACTCCGGTCACCCAAATGGCGGTAAGCCACCACCGTGCGCTCCATCAAGGGGTTGAGCGCGCACGACCGGGTGGTCGCCTCCCCGTCGAGAAGGCGCGGCACAAGACGAACATCAGGTGAACATTTCTCCGGATTTTCCCCGCTCAAGCCCTCCCGCGGACGAGAAACGCGTGCAACAATCGAGGTGCTGACATACCCCCGGTCAGCACCTGTGGAGATCCCCCTCCGGCCCCCGCGTTCCTCCCCCTGGCGCGGGGGCCTCTCCTTATCCGCAGGTCAGCGGCCTGGCGTGGTGAGGTTCACCTGTTCGTGGAGTGTGTCCACCCTCACAACAGCAGCGGTGCCGCAACCGGTTCGTTATCGTGTCCAGGTGCCTTTTCCCTCTTTTGGACGCAGCCGTACCGACATCAAGGCGGTCGGTACCAACACGGGGCGTCACCGCACCCCGCTCAGCGAACCTGCCGAGGACCCGTTGCACGATGACGACCTGAGCTCGTACCTGGCAGCGCTCGCACCCGACGGCAACGCCGAGACCACCGGATCGGGCCGGAGCTTCGGCGGTGCCCAGGTCTATCAGCTCCGTCTGTCGCTGATGGCGAACGAGCAGCTACGCGAACTGGCCGCGTACCGCCAGACCTCCCCGATGGCGCTCGCCCAGGAATGGATCATGCAGCGCCTGGAGTGGGAAGCGCAGCAACTGCAGCGCTCCTGACCACCCACCCGACAGCACAAGAGAGCCCCGGCCGGATGACGGCCGGGGCTCTCTCTGTGCGCTCGGAGTTCACGCAACCGGGTGGTCCCGAGTACTCGGGAACACCGAGTTCTCGGAAACTACAGCGGGACGACGTTCGTGGCCTGCGGGCCCTTCTGGCCCTGACCCACCTCGAACTCGACCCGCTGGTTCTCCTCAAGGCTGCGGAAGCCGTTGGACTGGATCTCCGAGTAGTGGACGAAGACGTCGGCACCGCCGTCGTCCTGGGCGATGAAGCCAAAGCCCTTTTCGGAGTTGAACCACTTGACAGTGCCCTGTGCCATAAAACCTGCCTCCATCGCAGGAGCTTGGGGCTGCACCGTGCAACCCCGGGCCGCCCTCGGACGGTGCCCCCGCACACTGGCGACGGAAAGCAACTCGCCCGCGTTGTCGTTCCGCGAGCGTGGATAGCACGAACACAGAAACTGCGGCCTACCGGGAAAGCGTATCGGCTCCTCGATGACCGCACTACTGCCTGAAGGGGACACGGTTAGCCCAAGCGGGTGATCTCCGGCGACCCACCCCACCATCCCAAGACTATGACACGGTTCACATTCAGCCTGGCCAACGTCCCGTCTTCCTGTGGCGTCGTACTGGTGTCACACGAATGGGGGAGGAACAGACATGCGCAGGCGCGGATTCCCGACACGGCGATGGTTCCCGACAGCGGTGCTCAGCGCCGGTCTCGTCACGACACTCGCACTCAGCGGCTGTACCAGCGGCGGCGAAGCGGCCGCGGCAGACGGGGCGGGCACCGAACAGGTTCGACAGGCGGCCAAGGTCACCGCCACCCCTTCGGCCGACGCCACCGACGTGAGCCCGGCAGGCCCCATCAGTGTCGCGGTCGCGGACGGGTCGCTGCAGACAGTCACCCTTACCAACCCCGAGGGAAAGGAGGTCAAGGGGGAACTGGCCCAGGACGAGAAGTCCTGGCTGGTCACCGAACCTCTCGGCTTCGGCAAGACCTACACCTGGGCGGGCACCGCCCTCGGCGCGGACGGCAAGACCGTCTCCCTCACCGGCGCGTTCACCACGGCCACGCCCAAACGCCAGGTCAAGGCCAGCCTCAACACCGGCGACGACCAGACCTACGGCATCGCGATGCCGATCGCGGTCACCTTCGACGCCGATGTCAAAAACCGCGCCGCCGCCCAGAAGGCGATGAAGGTGGAGACCTCGGTCGACACCGAAGGCGCATGGGCATGGCTCGACAACCGCCGCGCGCACTGGCGCCCCAAGGAGTACTGGAAGCCGGGCACGAAGGTGACCGTCACGGCCAACCTGTACGGCGTGGCACTCGGCAACGGGTCCTACGGCCGCAACACAGTGACCTCCGCGTTCACCATCGGTCGCCACCAGGTCGTCAGGGGCGACACCCGGACCCACCGGATGACCGTGTTCACCGACGGGGTCAAGACCCAGGACTTCGCGGCCAGCTACGGGCTCGAATCCGATCCCGGCCGCGTCACCAAGAGCGGCGTGCACGTGGTGATGTCGAAGCACTCGACCTACGCGATGACCAATCCCAAGTACGACTACGAGAACGTCGTCGTCCCGTGGGCCGTCCGCATCTCCAACAACGGCGAGTTCGTCCACGGCTACGCGCCATCGGTCTGGGCGCAGGGCAAGCAGAACGTCTCGCACGGGTGCGTCAACCTCGCCCCGGCCAACGCCAAGATCTACTTCGACACCGTGCTGCCCGGCGACCCGGTCGAGATCACCGGCAGCACCGAACCGCTGACCACCGCCGACGGCGACTACTACGACTGGGCGATCACCTGGGACAAGTGGACCGCGATGTCGGCCGAGGTCGGCTGACGGATCGGGGGACGGTTTCCCTGAGCCGTCCCCCGCGGTTGTTCTACCCACGCCATCGCGAACGGCCAGGCCAAGACACCCGACCACGTCCAGCTCCTCATGCGCGCACACCTTCCGCGCTACCTGCCGAACGACCGTTGCAGACGCTGTTCGCCGCGTCGGCCGCGCACCTACTCGTCGTCGCCGAAAGCCTTGACGCGCAGGTGGGTGGGTGGCCTGCGGCGCGCCAGCGCGCGGTGCCTCGGCGCCGGACCCTCGACCCGGGATTCCGCAGGCCAGACCGTCGGCGCCTCGGCCGTCAAGCCCCCGCCTGCGACTCCGCCGCCTGGGCGAGTCGGTGAAAAAAGGCGACCACTCGCGACCAAGGTTAGGGTCGGTCGATGAGTCAGTCGGGAAAGCGAGGGGTGGATCCCGACCGGGGAGGGGTACGCAAAGCGGTAGCCGCGTCCGCGATGGGCAACTGCATCGAGTGGTACGACTTCGGTGTCTTCGGCTTCATGCCCGCGGTGCTCGGCGCGGTCTTCTTCAACGCGGGTACCCCCATCGAGAACGTGCTCGGCACCTTCGCGGTGCTCGCCGTCGCCTTCATCGCCCGCCCGTTCGGTGGCTTCGTGTTCGGGCCTCTTGGCGACAGGATCGGCAGACAGAAGGTCCTGGCGACCACGATCATCCTGATGTCGGGCTCGACCTTCGCGATCGGGCTGTTTCCGTCCTATGAGTCCGTTGGCATTGTCGCGCCGATCCTGGTCATCCTCGCCCGACTGGTGCAGGGCTTCTCGGCGGGCGGGGAGTACGGCGGCGCGGCGACGTTCATCGCCGAGTACGCGCCGGACAAACGCCGGGGATTTCTGGGGAGCTGGCTGGAATTCGGGACATTGACCGGCTTCTTTCTCGGCGCGGGCGTGGTCACCGCGTCCACAGTGGCTCTCGGCGACGAGACGATGTTGGCCTGGGGCTGGCGGATTCCGTTCCTCCTCGCTGGCCCGCTCGGTCTCGTTGGGCTGTACCTGCGACTCAAGCTGGAGGACACCCCGCTGTTCCGCGAGGTCGCGGCGAACAAGGAGATCGAGAAGTCACCGCTGCGCACGGTCGTCAGGACGCAGTGGAAGGCGATCCTGCACCTTATGGGCTACATCGTCCTGCTCAACATCGCCGACTACGTGATGTTGACCTATATGGAGAGCTACCTGACCAACACCCTCCGGCTGACCGGAAACGCGCCACTGTTCATCATCGTGGGCGTGATCCTCGGAATGATGGTCATCATCACCCCGATCGGCGCGCTGTCGGACCGGATCGGGCGCAAACCGTTGCTCTACACCTCTTGCGTCAGGTTCATCGTGCTCCCGATCCCGGCGTTTCAATTGATGGGCACCGGCGACAAGGTTCTACTGACACTCGGTCTGGCGATCATCGGCGTGCTGCTGACGTTCCTGTTGGCCACCATCCCTTCCGTGCTCCCCGCCATGTTCCCCACCGAGGTTCGCTACGGCGCGTTCGCGATCGGCTACAACCTGTCGACCGCGCTGTTCGCGGGCACGGCACCGTTCATCGTCACCAAGCTTGTCGACTCGACCGGCGACCAGCTCATCCCGGCGTACTACCTGATGGGCGCGGCGATCATCGCGGCGGTGCCGATTGTGCTGTTGCCCGAAACGGCGGGCCGATCGCTGCGCGACATCACGAGCAGCACGCGCAAGGGGAGTCTGCTGCCCGCCCGGTGACCGGACGATCCGTACGCTTGGCACATGTTCATCATCGGCATCGCTCTGCTCATCGTGCTGATGCACGGGTACTTGTGGAAGCGGCTGGTGAAGGACACCACGCACGCCGGGCGGGGTCGCAAGATCGGGACCATCGCGCTCGGCGGGTTGGCGTTGCTGGTGTTGGCGACGCTCGTGCTGCCCAGGCGAGTCGGGGTGGCCGCGGCCAGTTGGTTCGCCTGGCCCGGCTTCTTCTGGCTGGGACTGTTCTTCTACCTCGTACTGATCTTGCTGCTGCTGGAACTGCCTCGACTGGCATTGCGGCGATGGACGCGCGGTAAGCCCGTGGAAGATGTCGAGCCGCCGGTTGTGGACCACAACAGGCGGCTCTTTCTCGCCCGCGGCGCCGCCATGGTCGCCGGGGTGGCCTCGACGGGCATTGTCGGCGTGGGCGCGGTGTCGGCTCTGGGACCGCCACAGGTGAAGCGGCTCACGGTGCCGATCAACCGGCTGAACCCCGCGTTCGCCGGATTCAGGGTGGCGGTCGTCAGCGACATCCACCTCGGCCCGCTGCTCGGTCGCGGCCACACCGAGCGGCTGGTACGGATGATCAACGAGGCCAAGCCGGACCTGGTGGCGATGGTCGGCGACCTCGCGGACGGGACGGTCGCCGAGCTGGGTTACGCGGCGGAACCGTTGGGCGACCTGGTGTCCACCGAGGGCACCTTCTTCGTCACCGGCAACCACGAGTACTACTCCGGCCACCAGCAGTGGATCACCGAGCTGGAACGCCTCGGGCTGCACTACCTGCGCAACGAGCGCACGCCGATCACCCGCTCGGGCGCGGCGTTCGACCTGGCCGGAATCACCGACATCGCCGGGAAATCCTTCGACGACGGCCCGGATCTCCGCCGGGCGCTGACCGGCCGCGACGAGTCGAACCCCG
>JALZNB010000533.1 GCA_030857905.1 Actinomycetota bacterium | reverse complement strand
GGCCAGCAGGGTGCCGCCCTCGGCGAGACCGCGCGCGATGCAGATCGAGGAGTATCCGGTGAACACACCGACCTCGACCACGCGACGGGCGCCGAGCAACCGGACGAGCATGGTCAGGAACTCGCCCTCGTCATGCGAGATCTGCATGAGCGCCGAGTCCGGGAAGGTCGCCGCCGTCTCCGCCGCCAGCTCGCGCAGCAGGTCGTCCGCCGGGCTGGAGTGGGCGACGAGGTAGTCGTTCAGCTCGCTGGAGTGGATGTCCACGAAAGGTCCTTCCGATGGGCGTGACCCCCATTCAAGCCGAATTCGATGAACGGGGGCTATCGATAGTGCTCGAACGCGGCGGCGACCCTGGGCCGGTCGGCGCTGTCGGCCAGCAGGAGTTGCAGCAAGACTCGCGCCTTGGCCGGGTCGAGGAACCCGGCGTGGATCAGGCCGCGGTCGAGCAGGTCGAGTTCGGACCCCGGATAGCCGTAGGTCTGGCGCAGCACTGAGCCGGAACCGGTGCGCGAGGCCAGCACGACCGGTATCTTCGCGGCGAACTCCGCGACCAGCGGCACCATCGTCGCGGGTACGTGACCGGCGCCGAGCCCGGCGACCACGATGCCGTCGAACGCGTCGCCCGAGCGGCGCAGCAGTTCGCCGTCGTCGCCGAGGGCGACCGTGATCAGGCCGACGCGCAGCCGTTCCACCTTCGGGTTCGCGGGCAGGACCAGTCCGACGCGCGGTGTTCCCCGCAGCCGCGGTTCGCCCTCGACGACAAGTCCCAGCGGGCCGAAGCCGGGCGAGGCGAACGCGCCCGTGCTGCTGGTGTGTCCTTTGCGGACGAATCGGGCACCGTGTACTTCGTCGGACATCACGACGAGACAGCCGAGGCCGCGCGCGGACTCCGAGAGCGCGACCTTGATCGCCGCGAACAGGTTGGCCGGGCCGTCGGCACCGGCCGAGGTGGGAGCGCGCATGGCGCCGGTGACGACGACCGGGGTGTCGCCGTCGACGGTGAGGTCGAGGAACAGCGCGGTCTCCTCGATGGTGTCGGTGCCGTGCGTGACGACCACGCCGTCGACACCGGAAACGATCTCCGCCCGGACGGCGTCCGACAGCGCGACCAGGTCGCCGAAGCCCAAAGACGGGCTCGGCAGTGATCGCAGCGTGCGCGCGGTGATCTCCAGGCCGAGTTCGGCCAAGCCCGGCACGGCGGCCACCAGTTCGTCGGGTCCGAGGGCGGGCACGATTCCGCCCCCCGCGCTCGGTGCCATGGCGATGGTGCCGCCCATGCCGATGACCGCGACCCGTCGACGACTCATCTGGGCACCTTCATCACCGCGTCGACAAGATCGAGCAGTGGTTCCCACGGATCTCCGACCGGGCCGTCGGCGATGTGGGCACCTGCGGCGAGCAACGTGTCGAGATGGGACTCCCACTTCGGGTGCCCGCGTTGGCCCACATCGGCTTGCGGGCGAATCACCACCGGGACCGCGCGGGTGCCGAGCGCCTCGCCGAGAGAGGTCAGCGCTTGGTTGTCCGCGATGCCCAAGGCCAGCTTGGCCAGCGAGTTCGCGGTGGCCGGGACGAACAGGAACGCGTCGGGCACGGGGTAGGGCTTCGGTTCGGACGGCAGCCGCGATTCGACGCGTACCGGGAGGTCGGTGAGCGACCGCAGACGCGCCGTCTCACCGGCCGCCTCCATCCAGCGGCCCGCTGTCGGGGTGAAGGTGATCGCCAGCCGCCACCCGCGACGGGCGCCGGGGACCGCGACTTCGAGGCGCAAGCGCGAGTCGACACCACCACCGGCGGCCGCGACCAGACCGAGCACCCCGCGACTCATCGGCGCAGCAGCGCGCAGAACATCGCGTCCGTGCCATGCCTGTGCGGCCAGAGCTGCACGGACGGGCCGTCGCCGAGAAGGGGCACGCCCGGGAAGAACTCGCGCGCGTCGAGCTGGGTCACCCCGGTGCGACGGACCACGTCGTTCACCACGCCGACGGTCTCGGCCAGGTGCGGGGAGCACACGACATAGGCCACGACGCCGCCGGGACGCACCAGGTCGAGCGCCGCGGTGAGCAGCTCGCGCTGCAACTTGGTCAGGTCGCCGACATCGGAGGGCTGCCTGCGCCACCGCGCCTCCGGCCTGCGCCGCAGCGCGCCGAGACCGGTGCAGGGCGCGTCGACCAGCACGCGGTCGTAGGTGCCCGATTCGAGACCGGACTCGCGGCCGTCGGCGACATGGACCTTGACCGGCAGGCCGCTGGTGATCTGCTCGACCAGGCGGGCCCGGTGCGGGGCCTGCTCGACGGCGTCGAGCGTGCCACCGTTGATCGCCACCAGCGATCCGAGCATCGCGGCCTTGCCGCCGGGACCGGCGCACAGGTCGAGCCAGCGCACGTCGGAGTCACCGACATCGGGCCTGCTGAGCGCGACCGCGCAGAGCTGGCTGCCCTCGTCCTGCACACCGGCGAGGCGTTCGCGGACGGGCTGTGACTCGCCGGGATCACCCGCGCCCGCCTCCAGGTGCACGCCGTAGGGCGAGTAGGGCGCCACATCGCCGCCGGTGATGGCGGCCAGTTCCTCGGCACTGACCTCACCGGGACGCGCCGCCAGGTGCACGACCGGGCGCTGGTCGTCGGCCAACAGGGCCTCGCCCAGCTCGTCGCCGGTGGTGCCGAGTGCGTCGGCGAACGCGCGGGCGATCCAGCGCGGGTGCGCGGTGCGGGCGGCGAGGTGGCCGACCGGGTCCTCGGTGGGGTCCGGGGCGAGCTGGTCGAGCCAGGCCGTCTCGTCCTGCTCGGCGACCTTGCGCAGCACGGCGTTGGCGAAACCGGTGACCCGCGCTCCGAGATCCTGCCGAACCAGGTCCACAGTGGAGGCGACAGCGGCGTGCGCGGGAATCCGAGTGCGCAGCAACTGATAGGCGCCCAACCGCAGCACGTCGAGCAGCTTGGGCTCCACATTGGACAGTTTCCGGTCCGTGCACGCCGCCAGGATCTCGTCGAGCATTCCCCACGCGCGGCAGGTGCCGTAGGCCAGTTCCGTGGCCAGACCCGCGTCCCGCCCACTGATCTTGCGCTCGCGCAACAGCTTCGGCAGCACGAGGTTGGCATAGGCGTCCTCGGCGCGAACCTTGCGGATCACATCGAGCGCGGCGCGGCGGGCCGCGTCCTCGACGGGCGGACGCGCGGGCGCGTCGGCCCGGCGCGGCGGATGTGACTTGTTCGGCCGTGATGGTCGGTGCGATCGCTTGCCTGGCTGCGTCATGCCAGCCGCTCCCCTGCCTCGATGCGCACGCCGCGGGCCCAATCGGTGGCCCGCATCCGCTTCTTTCCCTGTGCCTGAACCTCGCCGAGGCTGACCGGCGTGCTCGCCGTGCCGACCAGGACTCGCTTGCGCTCGACCGCGACCTCGCCGGGGGCGAGCGGAAAGTCGACGTTGCCGGAGTCCACCCGCGACACCGGACCGAGCTTGATCCGCTCGTCGCGGAACATCGCCCACGCCCCCGGTTCCGGGGTGACCGCGCGGATGGCGCGGTCGACCGCCAGGGCGGGCGAGGTGAAGTCGACCCTGGCGTCGTCGACGCTGACCTTGGACGCGTGGCTGACACCATCGGTGGGCTGCTCGACGGCGACCAACTCGCCGGATTCGATCCCGTCCATGGTGGACAGCAACAGCCCGGCGCCCGCCTCGGCGAGCCGGTCGAGCAGCACGCCCGCGGTGTCGTCGGGTCGGACGGGTTCGGTGAACACACCGAACACCGGTCCGGCGTCGAGCCCCTTGACGATCCGGAACGCGCTGGCGCCGGTGATCTCGTCGCCGTGGCGGATCGCGGCCTGCACCGGCGCCGCACCACGCCAGGCGGGCAACAGCGAGAAGTGCAGATTCACCCAGCCGTACCGGGGAATGTCCAAAGCGGACTGCGGCAGCATCGCGCCGTAGGCCACGACCGGACAACAGTCCGGGGCCAACCCGCGCAGCCGGTCCTGGAAGTCCCGCTCGGACGGCTTCGCCGGGGTGAGCACCTCGATGCCGTGCTCGTCGGCGAGCGCGCCGACCGGTGAGCGAACCAGCGAACGGCCACGCCCGGCGGGCGCGTCCGGCCGGGTGACCACGGCCACCACCTCGTGCCGCGAGTGGAGAAGGGCACGCAGGGAGGGCAGTGCGACCTCGGGCGTGCCCGCGAACACCAGCCGCATCAGCGTTGACCGAACAGCGGGTGGGGGCTCTGCTTGATGACCGGCACCGCGCCATCGAACCACTCGGCGCCGCGGATCTCGCGCATCGCCAGCTTGCGCGTCTCCTGGTCGAGCTTGTCGAGGAACAGCACGCCGTCGAGGTGGTCGGTCTCGTGCTGGATCGCCCGGGCCAGCAGGTCGCTGCCCGCGACCTCGATCGGCTCGCCGTGCATGTCCCAGCCCCGCGCGACGACGTTGCGGTGTCTGCGGCAGTCCCAGGAGAAGCCGGGGATCGACAGGCAACCCTCGTCGCCGTCCTGCACCTCGTCGCCGACCGAGGTCCACACCGGGTTGACCATGTGGCCACCGACACCGTCGCAGTGGTAGGTGAACACACGCAGGCCGACGCCGACCTGGGGAGCGGCCAGACCCGCGCCGCCCTTGGACTCCATCGTGTCCCACAGGTCCTGGACGAGGGTCCGCAGCTCGTTGTCGAAGTCGACCACCATGGCGGCCGGAGTGCGCAGCACTGGATCGCCGAACAGGCGGATCGGCTGGACGGTCACGGGACTCCTTCTCCTCGGATGCGGCGCGACCAGTCTATTCATTGCCGTGTGAGCGCTCGACACACTGTCCGCGAGCAGTGTCGCGGTGACGACTCGGTGCGCTAGATCAGGTCGAGTGGATCGAGTTGGACCCGGAGCGGGTCCGGTTCTTTTCGCGCTGTCCGAATCGCCTGCGC
>JALZNB010000494.1 GCA_030857905.1 Actinomycetota bacterium | reverse complement strand
GAGCAGCACCACCGGTGAGGTCAACCGCCGCCGGACAGCGGCCGCTGCCGGGTGTCGCTGCATGAGCGGCGCCTCCGCTGCCCGTCGGCTGATCGGCACTGGGCGTTCCAGCGTGGCCGTGGGCGTTCGGTACAGGTTAGACATCCGGGCCGTGAATACCGATGGACACGACCAAGCGCGTCAGCGAGCGGTCACGGATGTCGGGTGATCGCGGCGAGCATGAGCGACTTGATCTCGGCGGTGACGTCGGCGATCCGGTATCGCGTGGTGTGGCTTTGCCATTCGTGCAGCAGTCCGGTCACCGCACCGACCAGTGAGATCGCGGTGAGACGGTAGTCGCGCTCCGGGGCGAGGCCGTGTGTCGCCGCGCGGACGGCCTCCTGTTCGATCAGTTCGCTCCACCGAGTGACCCAGTGCTGGTGCTGGCGTTCCATCTTGGCGCTGACGCCCACCGCCTCGACGTAGTTGAGGCGGGACAGTCGCGGGTCCGAGGCGACGACCTCGACGAACACGTCGACCAACGCGCCGATCCTGACGCGCACGTCGGTTGCGGACAGCGACTTCAGGGTCTCGTCGACGCGGTTGAGGGCGAGCAGGTTGATCTTCTCGTGCAACGCGAGCAGCAGCGCTTCCTTCCCGGGGAACACCTCGTAGAAATCGCGGGTGGACACGCCCGCGGCCGCGCACAGTTCGGTGATCTTGGTCTGCTGGAACCCCACGGCGGTGAACCGGTCCAGCCCCGCGGCCAACAACCGGTCCCGCCGGTCCCGCTTGCGCTGCACCACGGCGACGCCCGCGTAGGTGCGGCCGGTCGGCGCCACCTGGCCTCCACTTCGACAACGGGATCGACAGTTCCCCACCCTAGGGTCTCATTCCGAAAATCGAGATTACCGCTTCTCGGTCGGTGGCCGCGTCGGGCGCGGGCCGATCACATATCCGATACGTCCGAAAGGCGCCACCTGACCGTCTGTAATTCACCCGATGCGCTCTTGTCTGGTCACTAGTTGTCGCGCTTGACTGTGCCCGGATTCACCAGGAGGCGCTATGACCAAACAGATCAGCCGGATCGTCGTCGCGATGTTCGCAGTCCTCGCCACCGTGGCCGGGATGCCTGTCGCCGCGTCGGCTATCGCGTTGCCCGCCGTTGACATGGAGGCGGTGCTCAAGGCAGCGCAAATCGATCCACGCCGCGCGGACAGCGCGATCACGCCAGGCAGCAAGGACAGCGTGCTGCTGGTCGAGCAGGCACTGACGGCCAAGGGCCTCTTGGCCGGAACCTACGTGGACGGCCACTTCGGCACCAGGACAATCGACGCCTACGCCGCCTACCAGCGGTCCCTCGGCTACACCGGCATCGACGCCTCCGGCCTGCCCGGCCAGACGTCGCTGCGCAGCCTGGGTGAACAGCGCTACACCGTGGTGAAAGTGGTGACCGCGGGCACGAAGGTGACCTACCACGGCAAGCTGATGAACAGCCGCACCAAGGCGATGCTGGTCGAAGCCGAGCGGCGCTTCGGCTCGGCATTCGGCGTCACCCAGGGCTCGTACAACCCCGGAGGCACCCCGGCTTCCGCGGGCACCCACGACGGCGGCGGCGCACTGGACCTCTCGGTCTCGGGCATGACGACCACCCAACGCACCAACGCCGCGCGGGCGCTGCGCCAGGTCGGTTTCGCCGCCTGGGTCCGCACCCCCGCCCAGGGCGACTGGGGTTACCACATCCACGCCATCGCACTCGGCGACCCCGACCAGTCCACCGGCGCCTACCACCAGTCCGGTGACTACTACCTCGGCTTCAACGGACTCGCCAACCGCGGGCGCGACGATGGTCCCCTTGTCAGCCCCAAGCTGACCTGGGAGGAATACCAGCGGGTGAACTAACCCGTTTCCGCTGCCCGGCCAACTCGGATGTCGAGTCGGCCGGGCGGCGGCGTCTTACGGGAAGTGTCAACCGCGCACCGGATTCACCTAAGACCACATCTCATTTGGGGTTGTTGTGGGTGAGCAGGTCGAGTTTGACGGCTCGGCGGTAGCAGATGATCGCGCAGGCGAGCTGCGTGAATGCCAGGTAGTGGGCTGCTTTGC
>JALZNB010000488.1 GCA_030857905.1 Actinomycetota bacterium | reverse complement strand
GGCGCGAGTTGGCCGAGGCAGGTCTGGCGATCCGGGCCGGCGCGTTGTGGGTGGCGTGCAATGTCGATCGCACGCTGCCGACCGAACGCGGTCTCATGCCGGGCAACGGCGCCCTCGTCGCCGCCGTGCGGGCCGCCACCGACGAAGAGCCGATCGTGGCGGGCAAACCAGCGTCGCCACTGATGATCCAGTCGATCGCCGACGCCGATCGTCCACTGGTAGTTGGCGATCGACTCGACACCGACATCGAAGGCGCGGTCGCGGTCAACGCCGCGTCCCTGTTTGTCCTCACCGGAGTGAGTACCCCGCGCGATCTGATCGAGGTGGGCCCGAGGGCGCGTCCGACCTATCTCGCCGCCGACATCCGCGCGCTCACCGAATCCGCGCACGCGCTGGAGATCGCCCAGAAGCCCGGCTGGGAAGTCGAATTCACCGCCGACGGCATCAAGGTGGCGGGTCACGGTGAACCGCTCGACCTCCTGCGCACTCTGTGCGCGATCCGCTGGGCTGAGGGTGAAGGCGCCATCCGGGTTCACCCGACAGACGAGACCTCCACCGACGCGTTGTCGGCGCTAGGACTCACCGAGCCGCGCGGACGTCACCCCTGGACACCGATCGGATAGCGTGGGGGCGTGCAGGACTTCGACTCAACCGGGCCGCGCCCCGGCCCGCCACCGGCTGAGCGCGACGCCGACATCGACGCGGCCGTCGCTGGCCTCGACGACCTGGACCAGCTCCCGCTCGCCGAGCACGTCGAGCGGTTCGACACCGTGCACGTGGCGTTGACGGCCGCGCTCGCCGGCATCGACAGGGTCTGATCCGGTGCCCAGAAGGGCGCGGCTGGACGCCGAGCTGGTGCGACGTGGCTTGGCTCGATCGCGCGATCACGCCTCCGAACTCATCGCGGACGGACGGGTCACCGTCCGGGGCACTGTCGCCACCAAACCGGCCACCGCCGTCGAGGCGGACGCGCCACTGGTCGTGCGCGACGACGTGGACGACCCGAACTGGGCTTCGCGCGGCGCGCACAAGCTGGTTGGCGCGTTGGACGCGTTCGGCATCGAGGTCGACGGCAAACGTTGTCTCGACGCGGGCGCGTCGACCGGCGGCTTCACCGACGTCCTGTTGCGTCGGGGTGCGAAGCGGGTCGTGGCCGCCGATGTCGGCCGAGGGCTGCTTGTCTGGCGCCTGCAGACCGACGACCGTGTGCTGGTGCGCGACAAGACGAACGTGCGCAACCTGACGTCCGAGGACATCGATGGCCACGTGGACATCGTGGTCGCCGACCTCTCCTTCATCTCCCTCGGTCTCGTCCTGCCCGCGCTCCTGTCGTGCGCGAACGCGGATGCCGACCTGCTGCCGATGGTCAAGCCCCAGTTCGAGGTCGGCAAGGACCGGCTCGGCTCCGGTGGAGTCGTGCGCAGCCCCGAACTGCGTGCCGACGCGGTGACGGGCGTGCTGCGGACAGCGGCCGGGATGGGCCTGCGCGTGCACGGTGTGGCCGCCAGTCCGCTGCCCGGCCCGTCTGGCAATGTCGAATACTTCGCCTGGTTGCGCCGGGGTGAACCCCTCGCTGACGACGAGGCGGCCGCGTTGGCGCGGACCGCCGTCCGGGAGGGGCCGCAATGACCGAGGGGCCGTGCGCCGCCGGGATTCCCGACGGAGACCGGGAGATCCTGCTCGTCGTCCACACCGGCCGGATGGAGAACCGAAGGACTGCCGAGAAGGTGGCGGGCTGGTTCGCCGCGGCGGGTGTGCGGGTGCGCGCGCTGGACGACGAGATCTCCGACCTCGACCCGTGCTGCTTCCACTCGGTCGTCGCACTCGGCCCCGAGGCCGCGGTGGGCACCGAGGTGGTGTTCGTCCTCGGTGGTGACGGCACGCTGTTGCGCGCCGCCGAACTCGCCCGGCCCGCGCAGGTCCCGGTGGTCGGGGTGAACCTGGGCCGGGTCGGATTCATGTCCGAGGCCGAGGCCGACGCGCTGGAGGAGGCGGTCGCGCTCGTGGTCGCGCGCGGCTACCGGGTCGAGGAACGGATGACGGTCGAGGTCACGGCATCCCTCGACGGCGAGGTCGTCGCCGAAACGTGGGCGCTCAACGAGGCCAGTCTGGAGAAGGGCAGCCGCGACCGCATTCTCGACGTGCGGATCGAGGTCGACGGCAGGCCGGTGTCCTCCTTCGGGTGCGACGGCGTGCTGTGTTCCACGCCCACCGGCTCGACCGCCTACGCCTACTCCGCGGGCGGCCCGATCATCTGGCCGGACGTGCGGGCGATCCTCGTGGTGCCGAGCAACGCGCACGCGATGTTCTCTCGGCCGATGGTTGTCTCGGCCAGCTCCGTCGTGGCCATCGAGGTCGACCCGGCGGGCCACCCGGCCGCGCTCTGCTGCGACGGCAGACGCACTTTCGACATCCCGCCGGGGGCCAGGGTCGAGGTCACCGGCGGGAAGCTGCCGCTCAAGCTGGTCCGGCTGCGCGACCAGCCGTTCACCGATCGGCTCGTCGACAAGTTCGATCTCCCGGTGCAGGGGTGGCGATCGCGGTGACCGTGGCCGATTCGCCGTGCCCGGTGGGCCCACGTTGTCCCCGGGAGCCGCTAAGGTGCGCTCTGTGCTAGCCGAGATGCGCATTCAGGACCTCGGCGTCATCGATGAGGCCACTCTTGAGCTCCATCCGGGTTTCACCGTGGTCACCGGTGAGACCGGGGCTGGCAAGACGATGGTCGTCACCGGTCTGCACCTGCTCTCCGGGGGCAGGGGCGAGGCGTCCAGGGTCCGCAGTGGAAAGTCCAAGGCCGTGGTCGAGGGCCGATTCGAGGAGCTGGTCGACACCCCGGCCGCCCAGGTCGCCGTCGACGCGGGCGCCGAACTCGACGAGGACGGCGGGTTGATCGCGCTGCGCAGCGTCACCACCGACGGCCGCTCGCGCGCCCACCTCGGTGGCCGCTCGGTGCCGGTCGGGGCGCTGTCGGACCTTGCCGAGCAGTTGATCGCCGTGCACGGGCAGAACGACCAGCTTCGCCTGCTGCGCCCGGCCGAGCAGCGCGCGGTGATCGACCGGTTCGCGGGCGACGACGTCGGTCTCGTGCTGTCCGACTACCGCCGCGTGCGGACCGAGTGGATCGCGGTCGCCACCGAGCTGAGCGAACGCACCCTGCGCGCGAAGGAACTGGCCCGCGAGGCCGAGATCCTGCGGCTGGGCCTCGACGAGATATCCGCGGTCGACCCCCAGGCCGGTGAGGACACCGACCTGGTCCACCAGGCGCGCAGGCTCGCCGACGCCGAGCAGTTGCGTGAGGCCGCGACAGGCGCGAGCTACGCGGTGTCCGGTTCACCGGACGGCGACGCGGACGCTCCTGGCGCGCTCGGGCTGATCGTCGACGCGCAACGCCGGATCACCGCCTCGGAGGACCCTCGGCTGCGCGAGCTGGAACCCCGGCTGACCGAGGCCGCGGTACTGCTGACCGATGTCGGCTCCGAGCTGACGGCCTATCTGGAGTCACTCGACGCCGACCCGGCCGTGTTGGAGCAGGTCCTGGCCCGTCAGGCCGAGTTGAAGACGCTGACCCGCAAGTACGCCGCCGACATCGACGGCGTCCTGGCCTGGGCGCGCGACGCGGCGGGCAAGCTCGGCGGCCTCGACACATCGGTGGGGGCGCTCGCCGACCTCGCGACCCGCAAGAACGCGTTGGCCAAGGAACTCGCGGGCATCGCCGCCGCGGTGACCGTGGCTCGCACGAAAGCGGCCGACGACCTGGCCAAGGCGGTGACCGACGAGCTCAGCGGGTTGGCCATGGGCCAGGCCAGCATCCAGATCAGCGTCCGGGCCCGGCCCGCCGAGACCGACGACGCGCTGGCGATCGAGGTCGACGGTCAGCGTCTGCACGCGGGCGCCGACGGCGTCGACGACGTCGAACTCCTGCTCATCTCCCATGACGGCGCGCAGCCGCTGCCGGTCCACAAGGGAGCCTCCGGCGGTGAGCTGTCCCGGGTGATGTTGGCGATCGAGGTCGTCCTCGCCCACTCCGACACGGTCGGCACCCTGGTCTTCGACGAGGTCGACGCGGGCGTCGGCGGCCGGGCGGCGGTGGAGATCGGTCGCAGGCTGGCCCGCCTCGCCCGCAGCCACCAGGTCATCGTGGTCACCCACCTGGCGCAGGTCGCCGCGTTCGCCGACCGACACCTCATCGTCGACAAGAGTGCCAAGGGCGGTGTCACCCGCAGCGATGTCCGCACCCTCGACGAGAAGACCCGCGTGATCGAGTTGGCGCGCATGCTCGCGGGCATGGATTCGACCGAGACCGGCCGCGCTCACGCGTTGGAGCTCCTGGCGCTGGCCGATGGGGAGAAGCACGATCTCGCGTTGTCCGGGCGACCCAGGCCCAAGCGCGGCAAGTAATTCGACCAGTGTCACAAGCCCGCGCGGTCGACCATCGCGCGGGCTTCGCTGTGTCGCGCTGATGGTGACGTTCCGCGAACGGGTGGGTCCGCACGACTGGGTGAAAGTTGGTCCCGATAGGCGGAAATCAGTCATGCCAACGTCAACACCAGCCAAGATCGAGTCTGCGGGCCGTGGATTCGTCGGCGTGGCGAACGGACTAACGGCTGTCGGTTTGTCACCATCGGTTACATGAAGCTCCCCGGACTGCTCCACCGATCCCATCAGTCCCTGCCTGGGATCACGGGCACCGCCCGGGTCGATCGCCGCATCGGCGACCTGTTGCGCCGGGTCTCCTCCGGCGAGATCGTGGTGCTCGACCAACTCGACCTCGACCGGGCCACCGCCGACGCGCTGGTGCGCGCGGACGTCGCGGGCGTGGTCAACGCCTCGCCGTCGATCTCGGGTCGGTTCCCGAACCTGGGCCCGGAAGTGCTTGTCGCGGCGGGTATCCCGCTGATCGACGGCGTCGGCCAGGACGCGCTGCGCGGCATCCGCGAGGGCAGCAGGCTCCGGCTGCACGGTGGCGGTGTCTTCGTCGGCGAGCGCGAGGTCGCCCAAGGGCAGCGGCAGAGCGCCGAGTCGATCGCCGATCAGATGATCGAGGCCAAGGCGGGCATGTCCGCCCAGCTTGAGGCGTTCTCGGCCAACACCATCGAGTTTCTCCGCCGCGAACGCACCATGATCCTCGACGGGGTGGGCGTGCCGGAACTGAGCACCCCGATGAGGTACCGCCAGGTCGTGATCGTGGCACCCGGACACGAGCACGTCGCCGACCTCAAGCGGCTCAAGCGTTATCTCGGCGAGCACCGGCCGGTGTTGATCGGTGTCGAGGCGGGCGCGGACAGTCTGCGCGCCGCGGGGCACAAGCCGGACATCATCGTCGGCGACCCGGACGGCATCTCCACCGAGACGCTGCGCGGCGGGGCGGAGATCGTGGTGCCTGCCCAGCACGACGGCTACGCGCCCGGTCTGGAACGGGTGCAGGACCTCGGCGTCGGGGCGGTCACCTTCCCGGCGTCGGGCAACTCGGAGGACTTGGCGCTGCTGCTGGCCGACACGCACGAGGCGAGTCTGGTGGTGACGGTCGGGTTCCAGGCGACGTTGCGCGAATTCCTCGACCGGGGCCGGTCCGGGTCGAACCCGTCGACCTTCCTTACCCGACTCAAGCTCGGCAGCAAGTTGGTCGACGCCAAGGCCGTCGCCACGCTGCACCGCAGTCGGGTGTCGGTGGCCGCCGTGGTGCTGCTCGTGGTCGCCGCGCTGCTGGCCATCGCGGCGGCGATCGCGGTGTCGGGCATCGCCGGTGCCTACACCGACTGGATCGTGGACATCTGGAACTCGGTCACCGGCAGGCTCAGGGGGCTTTTCTCGTGATCTCGTTGCGTTATCACATCATCTCGATCGCCGCGGTCTTCCTCGCCCTCGCGGTGGGGGTGGTCCTCGGCTCGACGACGTTGAGCCGCACCCTGCTGTCCGGTCTGAACGCCGACAACAGCGAACTGGGCGAGCAGGTGACAGACCTGCAGTCCCAGCGCAACGCCCTCGACGCCCGCCTCGACGACGCCGACTCGTTCGCAGCGACCATCGGGCCGATGACCGTGCGCGGTCTGCTCGACAAGCGCACGGTGGTGGTGATCAGCACCGCCGACGCCCGACCGTCCGACCGGGACGCCCTCAAGGGACTCGTCGGCGACGCGGGCGCCATCGTCACCGGCGAGTTGCAGCTCACCGAGGCGTTCAGCGACCAGGCGCGGGCCGACCAGCTCAAGGACATCATCACCCGACTGTTGCCCGCGGGCGTCCAGTTGCCCACCGCGTCGGACCCGGGCACGCTGGCCGGTGGTCTGCTCGGTCCACTCCTGTTGATCAGCAAGGACGACAACAAACCCCAGGTGTCCCCTGAGGAGACCGCCGCGGTGGTGGCGGGGCTGACCGAGGGTGGCTT
>JALZNB010000495.1 GCA_030857905.1 Actinomycetota bacterium | reverse complement strand
GCGCTGCGGGCGGCACGGCGACCGACCGGGCCGAGCCTGTGACCGTCACGTCGCCGCCGAAGAAGATCGCCGCCACCATCGTGACGGCGAGACCCGCCCCACCCGCGGCCGCGGGCAGGGCGAGTCGTGAACCGCTGTGACTCATCGGATGTCAGCGTCCCCAGTCGTCGCGCATGCCCCGGCTGACCACGACTCGGCGACGTCCACGAAGGACGATCACGCCGCCCATGGCACTACCGACCAGGACCAGCGCGCCAAGGCCGACGAACAGCGTGGTCGACGGGCCGCCGCCGTCACCGGGACTGGCCAGCGGGCCACCACCGGCGGGGATGGTCTCGGGCACGGTCGGCACATTCGGTTTGTTGACGACCTTCAGCACCAGCGTCTCGCCCGGTTTCACCTCGCCGCACACCGTCGGTGGCGCGGCGGGGTCGAACCCCTGCTCGTAGCCGGGGGGCGCGGCCACCTCGATCAGACAGATTTGCTGCGGTGTCTTGAGATTCGGCACGGCGACAGTGCCATCGGCACCCGTCACCACGACAGCGGGCTTGCCGTCGGCGCCAACTAGAGGCTTGTCGTCCTGGCCAACAGCAGGCGCGGTCTTGTCGCCTGCGGTGAGCCGCAGCGACACTCCTGCGATGCCCTTGCCGGTCTTCGCGTCGACCTTGGCGACGGATGCCGTGCCGGGAGCGGTGACCGCTGTAGTGGTCGCCGTGCCGGTCAGTTCCTTCTCGCCGCCGGTGCTCACTACGCGCTGAGTGTCGACCTGTACGGCTTTCTGCACGACTGGGCGGTCGGCGGGGCTGGCCAGTGCGATCGCCACTGTTGGGTTCGGCCCAGTCGGGGTCAGGCTCAGCGTGATCGGACCACCGTCGTCCTTTGTGGGCAGCGTGGTGCTGGTCTTGCCGTCCACAGTCGCGTCGGTCAGCGTGACCTTGACCGGCACTTTTTTCACGCCGGTGTTCTTGGCGTTGCGGACGGCGACAGTCCAGGTGTCGGGAGTGCCGATGACCTGCGGTTTCGTCGGCTTGGTGATCTCGGTCGTCCACGGGCCGTGGTTGGCCGAGGCGTCCGCCTTGAGCCGGTCGACAGCCGTCCGCGCGGCGGCGGGCAGACCGGCCAGGTGGAAGGGCGCGTCGTAGGCGACCGTGCGGAAGGTGTTGGTCGGCTCAAGGTCGGCGGGCGTGCGCGGCGCCGCGGTCCAGGAGTGGAGCAGGTGTGCGAGCGCGGCTGACTCGTCGGCGTCAGTGCTGTCGGAGTAGCGCAGCAACAGGTAGGAGATGTCAGCGGCGGCGTCGGCGGTGAGGTCGGTGCCCCACTTGGTCTTCAGCTCCTGGCCGGGCTCGTACTGCTCGTCGGAGTCAGGCGCGAGGTGGGCGTACTGCACGCACCACACCTGCTTGCCGCCAACGATGTAAGACCCCAGCCAATCGGTGGCGTCCGGGTTGTTCGCATACTTCTGGGCAGGCGTGTTGTGGCCCTTGCCCAGTTCGATAGCGGCAGCGGCAGTGGGTGCGGTGGCCACGAGGGAGGCGCCTGCGAGTAGCGCGGCGCCTGCCATCCCCGTGATCAGCCGGGCGCCGAACGTCATTCGCCCCATGGTGAAAACGGCTCCTTGCCGCGCCGGGGCAACGCACGCCGCCGACGCCTTGTGGGAATCCGGGTCCGAACGGCACGCGACCGCGATATGCGGGCGCCCACCTCGTGCGAGCCTGGTTTCTCCGGCGCTCCCGGGCAATCCGCCAGCAGGGCGACCCTGATCCGTGCTGGTCGGCGTTCGTGTCGGCCGTTCTGGCAGGTTCTCGGCGCGTTACTGTGCGGATGGCGTAGTAACGGGTCCACCCGGGTGGTACCGCGATTACGCTGTGCACGGAAGACAAGATCGTTATCGGGAATGTCGGGTTCACCTCTGGTGTTTCCGGCCAAGTGGGTAAAGTAGGTTTTACCCAACGGGAACTGGTCGGTCCGCCCGATCGTTTCACCCCGTGACGGCGCCATTCGGCCCAGGAGGATCAGGTGCGTTCTACCAGCAACCCCGCGTTCCGGAACCTGCCCACCGGCGGTTACGGCGGCTACGCGGGCTTCCAGCAGCCCCAGGCCCAGGGCCAGGGCTACCAGCAGCCGGGACAGCCCGGATACGGCGGCTACGACGCGCCGCCCGCGAGCAATGACCGGCCGATGACGGCCGACGATGTCGTCACCAAGACCGGCATCACCCTTGGGCTCGCCCTGATCACCGGCATCATCACCGCCGTGCTGGTCCTGGGCGGTTCCATCAGCCCCTACCCGCCGATGATCATCGGTCTGCTCGGTGGCCTCGGCCTCTCGTTGGTCATCATCTTCAAGAAGACCCCGAACCCGGGGTTGGTGCTGGCGTACTCGGCCTTCGAGGGCGTGTTCCTCGGTGCGATCACCGGCGTGTTCGAGGCACTCGTTCCCGGTATCGCGTTCCAGGCGATCCTCGGTACCGCGTTGGTGTTCATCACGATGCTGGTCGTCTACAAGACCGGCGCGATCAAGGTCACCCCGAAACTGACCAAGTGGATCATCGGCGCCACCATCGGCGCCGCCGGTCTGATGCTGGTCAACCTCGTGCTCTCGATGTTCGGCGTGAACATGGGCATCCGTGAGGCCGGTCCGCTCGGCATCGGTATCAGCCTGCTGTTCATCGGCATCGCGGCGTTCAACTTCCTGCTCGACTTCGACATGGCGGACAACATGATCCGCACCGGCACCCCGTCGAAGTACGCGTGGTACGTCGCCTTCGGCCTGATGACCACGCTGGTCTGGCTGTACCTCGAAATGCTTCGCCTGCTGTACATGCTCAACAGCGACTGACCGATCACGTCGCCAGATGGGCGGGGCGCTCCGGGACATCCGGGGTGCCCCGCCCTTTTGCGTGCCGCGGTCGACACCAGGAGGCGGCGGCACAAAGGTGCGTCGAGCGATCGGACATGTCCGAAAGTTTCCCGGCGGTTCAGCGGTGTGATGAGCTGATGTACCTCGTCCAGAGGTCCATGGCCCGCTCACGTCCCAGGGCGGCGACCTTCTCCGGAGGAATGCCCGCAGTGTGGATGATCGATTGCGGGCTGGGGAGCACGACATCTGTCATCCAGTTGCTCGTCGTCCTCTGTCGCGGCCAGGGAGTCGCGGGTGTGCCCAAACGACCAGACCGGCGACACCGCGTTTCGTGGCTTCGGCCACGCTCAGTTCACCCGCATTCCTCAAGGTGACCATGTCAATACTGTGCAGAATCTCTACAGGTCGGTCAATCGCGGGAACCGTTATCGAGACGCGATTCCGCGGACCACACCGAGTTCCACCAAGTCGTTCGGTCGCAGTTTCAGCCGGGTGGCGATCTCCGGCACCTCGGCCGCGGGCCGCTTCAGGATCGCCGCGCTCAGCTCCGGGGCGATGACCGAGAAGTAGGCGTCCGGTGCGATCCATGTTCGGTCCGGTGCCGCCAGTGCCAACGCCCCGCCCGATCCGCCCTCGCCGATCACCAACGACGTGATCGGTACGCGGGCCGCCGCCACGGTCGCGAACAGTTCGGCGATCGCGGGGCCGACGCCCGCTCGTTCGGCGGCGGCGTCGTTGGCCGCCCCCGGTGTGTCGATCAGCGTCAACACCGGCAGTCCGAGCCGGTCGGCCAGTCGGATCAGTCGGCTCGCGGTGCGGAACCCGGCCTGGGTGGTCGCCGTCCCGGTCTGGGCCGCGAACGCGATCGAGTGCCGTCCGCGGAGCCCGATCCCGCAGAGCATTCCGGCGTCCACGCCGCCCGCGCGGTCTCCGGACACCGATCGCCGCAGGTCGAAGTAGTCGTCCAGGTATGCGACCGCGTGGGGGCGTTCGGTGGACCGCGCCCGCAGGACCGTCGCCCATCCGTCGCCCTCCGTCGAGGTGCCCAGTGCGCGCGGGACTTCGGCCGGGTCGGCCGTGCCGGATTTCAGCAGGATCAGCCAGTCGGTGAGTGCTTCGCCCACGTCGTCGGGTGAGCACACCTCGTCGAGGTTTCCCGCCGCGAACTGGCCCGCCGCGGTGAACACCGGGTCGTCCGCGTCCGCGATCGGGCGCACTCGCCGTCCCGCGAAGCCGATCTGGGCTCCCTCGACGCCGATGACCACGTCCGCGCCCGCGCCCAGGGACGCCCACACGCCGCCGGTCGTCGGGTCGCGCAGCACGGACACCTGGGGCACGCCCGCCTGCCGCAGCAGCGCCGCGTGCCGGGCGACGCGTTGGAGTTGGCGCAGGGACAGCATTCCCTCGTGCATCCGGCTGCCGCCGGTGGAGATCAGTGACACCAGCGGCGTCCGCGTCTCGCGGGCACGGGTGAACGCCTGCTCGATCCGGTCGCCGGTCGCCGTGCCGACGGACCCGCCCAGGTAGCGGAAGTCGAAGGCGATCACGACCGCCGGTACGCCGCCGATCTTGGCCTCGCCGCAGACCACGGACTCGGGTTCACCCGACTTGAGCGTCGCCCGTTCGCGTGCTTCGCCGTACCCGGGCCAGTTCAACGGGCCGTCGGGGCCGTAGCGCGACTGACTGTCCACAGTGAACTCGACAAAGTCGGAGCCGACCGCGGCGATGGCCTCCCGCGCGTCGTACTGGTCAGACATGCAGCGCTCGCTTGGTGACTTTGCCCATCTCGTTGCGCGGCAACGCGTCGAGGTAACGCACCACCCGGGGACGCTTGTGCGGGGACAGCAGTCGAGCCACGTGGTCGGCGAGTTCCCGCTCCGATGGCCGGTCGCCCGATGGCACGATCCAAGCCACGATTCGCTCCCCAAGGTCGTCGTCCGGTTCGCCGGTCACCGCGGCCTCGGCGACGTTCGGGTGTTCGAGCAGAGCGTTCTCGATCTCGCCCGCCCCGATCTTGTACCCGCCGCTCTTGATCAGGTCCGTCGCCCGCCGCCCGACGATGCGGACGTAGCCGTCCGGCTCCCGCACGGCCATGTCGCCGGTGCGGAACCAACCGTCGCGCATCGCGGCCGCCGTCGCGTCCGGCCGGTTCAGGTAGCCGAGGAACAAGTTCGGGCCGCGCACCTCGATTTCGCCGACGGTCTCACCGTCGAGGTCCCTCAGCGCCTCGCCCGCGTCGTCGACCAGACGCAGTTCCACGCCATCGACCGGCGGACCGACAGTCCCGGCACGGCGGTCGGCTGAGGCGCGCACCGCGCAGTTCATCAGCGTCTCGGTCATGCCATAGCGCTCAACGACGTGCTGCCCGGTGGTCTTGGTAATCCGCGCGTGGTCGCGGGCGGGCAGCGCCGCCGACCCGGACACCAGCAACCGCGCGGTGCCGATCGCCGCCGCCAGGTCCGCGTCGGCCTCACAGTCGGCGGCCAGTCGGTGATACATCGTGGGCACGCCGAACATCATCGTGGCCGCCCCCGACAACGCCGAGGCGATCGCCGCCGAGTCGAACCGCCCGATGTGGTGCACGGCCCCGCCGCGCCGCAACGGCCCCAGCACGCCCAGGATCAGACCGTGCACGTGAAACAGCGGCAACGCGTGCACAACCACGTCTGCCGACGTCCATGCCCACGCGTCGGCCAGTGCGTCGAGGTTGCTGGTGATCGACCGACGCGGCAACAACACGCCTTTGGGTGGACCGGTCGTGCCCGACGTGTAGACGATGAACGCGGGCATCTCCGGGTCGGCCTCAGCGGGAAGTTCGCCGTCGAGACGTTCACCCGGGTCGACGTCGACCCGGGGCAGGGCGGCCAGCGCGGGTGGCAGCGTCGTCCCGGCTTCGGCCAGCACCACGTCTGGCGCGCTGTCGCGCACGATGTGGTCCAGCTCGCGCTCGCCGATCTTCGGGTTGACGGGCACGACCGCGGTTCCGGCCACCAGTCCGCCCACCACGGCGACCACCGTCGGCAGGCTTGGCGTCGCCCACACGGCGACCC
>JALZNB010000478.1 GCA_030857905.1 Actinomycetota bacterium | reverse complement strand
CGGGTACACCGCGAGCCCGCCCGGTGCGTAGAGCCCGACACGGGCGACCGGAACCCAACGCTCGGTGACGGTCCCGCCGGGAACCACCTGGACAGTCGCGTCCGTACGGCGCTGCGCGTCGTGCACCAGGCGGGCGCGGGCGATCGACTCGCCAAGCGCGTCGCGGATGTCCTGGTCGAGCTCGTCGAGCGCCCTGGCCAGTTCGGCCACGGGCACGCGCACCGCCGACGGCCGCACCCCGTCGAACTTCTCGGTGTACTCCAACACCGCGTCGACGCCGCGCTCCCGGACCGCCGTCACGATCGGCCGCACCTGATGCAGCACGGCGTCCACGTCGACCTCGGCCCTGGGCAGCGTGGTGCGCAGCTCGGCGGGCGACGGGACGGCGGAGCGCAGATCGGTACGGGTGAGCATGGGGTCCTTCCAGCCATGAGTGGACCCCTTCAGGGTAATGCGGTGCTCGACATACCCGATCGGGCGGTACCCGGCCATCAGATGAGGCGAAAAGGCCAGGTCAGCGCGGCGGCTACCGCCCTTGGGCCCAGGTGACGAGCGAGCCGGCGCTCTGTCCCGACGCACAGCGTCGTGGTCCTCGGTCGGCGCGACCGGTGACGTGACACCCCATCGCCTTTCCCGCACACACCGGACGGCCGACAAACGATGTGGTGGCCAATTGTCGGAAGGACGATATTTTCGCTCGACATGCACTCCCGGACCGATTAAGTCCGTCCACGAAGTTGCCCAACGGGACCGCGGGTAATTCGACAATCCCGTAGACTTGGTCAAATTCCTTAGTCCCCGAAGGAGTGGACTGTGATCAAGCGGCGACAGATCCTTCACGGAGGCATTGGACTGCTGCTGGGAGTCCCTTTCTCGACGGGCTGCGGCCCGCAGGCGATCGTCGCGGGCGGCATGGTGGCCGGATCTCCCTGGCTCAAGGAAATCACCACCAACCTGGTCGCTGATCTTATCGGTAAATCACTCGAAGCGGCTTTCGAGAAAGCGTGGGAAGCGTGGCTCGCCCCCACCAAGGAAGCTGTCGTGGCCGAAACGACGAATACCGGGTACGACAGGTACAACCGCGAAATCTACGGCCATGCGATACCTGAGGTGACCTTTGTGGGCTTGACCACGAGCAAAGGTCACGATCCGTCCTCCGATCGCCTGATGTGCGTCCGTCAGACCGGAGAGCGGACCGTGCTGGAACATTGGGCGTGGAAGGCGGTCGACGCGTTCATCCGCCAGGAACTCGGCGACCGCGAAGGCAACGAGCGGCTGGTCTACCGCGAGCTTCTACTCAAGACCGTGATCCCGCACGGACCGGTCACGAACAGGCAGATCAGCCCGAAGAGGACCGCGGGCTGGCTCACCTTCCCCGCGCGTGACGGCGAGGTGGAGGTGTCGTTCACCAATCATGACGGCGGGCCAAAAGTAACCATCAAGGCGACCGGTTATCCGAGTGAGGGCTCCTTGAACGGCACCGTGAAAACGTTTGACCTGCGGTAGTCAATCGAGAGGGACGGTCCGCGGAAATGTGGGCCGCCCATCTCTCATCGGCGGATCGCCTCAACCGCCGCGACCGCTCGGTCGATCTGCTCAGGCGAGACGAAGTAGTGCGGTGACGCCCTGACCACGTGGTCGAGGTCGCGGGCGGTCATGTCGTAGCGGGTCGATGAGCGGGAGCTGACCGTCACCGTGATGCCCTGGGCGTCCAACAGACGTCGGACTCCGTCGGCGGGCACGCCATCGACGGTGAACGTGACCAGGCCGCAGTGCCGATCACCCTGGTCGTGGACCTGAACACCCGGCAAGGCTGCGAGTCCGCCGCGCAGCCGTCCCGCCCGCTCCCCCACCGCCTGTGTGATGGCATCGATACCCAACTCAAGGGCGTATCGAGCGGCCTCGATCAGGCCCAGCCGCTCGGCGACACCCGACTCCCACAACTCGAAAACCCTGGCGTCCGCGCGCAACTCGATCTCGGCGAGGCCGGTCCACTCGGCGCTGTGCAGATCGATGAGCCGAGGCCGAAGTCGCTCGCGGACCTCCCGGCGCACGACCAGGAAGCCGGTCCCCCTCGGACCGCGCAGCCATTTGCGGCCGGTCCCGGTCACGATGTCGGCATCGGCCGCCGAGACGGGAAGTTGACCGATCGACTGGCAGGCGTCGAGAAGAACGAGCGCGCCGACCTCGTGTGCCGCCGTGGCGATCGGACGGACCGGGTTCACCAGCCCACCGTTCGTGGGCACGTGGACCAGCGATACCACGCGTACGCGGTCGTCGAGCAGAGCGCGGAACGCCTCGACGTCGACTTGACCGTCCAGAGTGGACGGTATTGGTTCGACGGTGAAACCGACCTGCTTCGCCATGCGCAGCAGCGGGATCGCGTTGCCGCCATATTCGTTGCGGGTCACCAAGACGCGGTCGCCCGCGCTGAGTGGAATCGCGTCGATCGCCGACAGCCAGGACCGGGTGGCGCTGTCGGTGAACGCGACCTCGTCGGGCGCGCAGTCCAACAGCTCGGCGAAGACGTCGTAGCCCGCCGCGAGATCGTCCGCTCGCTCGGCGGCCGCGCGGTAGCCGCCGACCTCGGCCTCGCGGCGCAGGTGGGCGATGACGGTGTCCAGTACGGGATTCGGCGGAAGCGACGAGCCCGCGCTGTCGAGGAAAACGTGGTCCAGGCAGCCGGGAGTCAACGCCCGCGCCGCCTCCAGGTCGATCATCGCGGTGTCCAGCGGTGCAGATTCCACCATGCTCCCCAGGTGTGGTCGGTGTCGATTCCGTCGACGACCGGCTGATATCCGGTCCAGTTCTCTTTCATGACATAGGCGTGGTCGACCTCGGCGAGCACGACCATGGTCGGCTCGGACCGGTGGGACCGTTGCAGCGCCCGGAAAGCGACCGCGCGCTGTGCCGGGTCGTTCGTCGCCCGCGCCTGGTCGAGCGCGGCGGGACCGAACAGCGGGCGCAGCACGGCGTCCGGGTCGAAGGGGTCGCCGATGGTCACGAGCTGGGCGAGTCCGTCGCCCGGCCCCGGTTTGGGCGTGACCCGGATGCCGACGGCCTTCGCCGCGTCGGTGAATCCGCGCACCAGGTCGCCCGCCACCACATCGCCCGCCGGATAGGCGACGGCGAACTCGGCGATCACCCCGTTCTTGGCTCGCACGCCGTCAGCGCCGGACACCCATCCGCCCGAGTCGAGCAGCGTCTTCGCGCCCGCCACGTCGTAGTCGAAACGAGCACCGGGCTCGCGGAACTCGGCGAGCATCCTCGGCATCGGCATGGACGTCGGCGCACCCGCGCCGCCCAGCGCGCCCTCGACCAGTGATTGCCGGTCGACCGCCAGGTTCAACGCCTGTCGCACGACCAGGTCCGAGGTGACGGGCAGCGTGGCGGGGAAGGTGACCGCGCGCAGGTCCGCGGCGCGGTCGGTGACCACGGAGTAGTTGTCGAACTCGACCGCGAGCCGGGTCGGCAGCGCGGCGCCGTCGACCTTGCCGTCCCGCAGTCGTTGGGCGCGCGCCTCGTCGTCGGTCACGAACTCGACGGTGACCTCGGTGATCTCGGGCGGGTCGACGAAGTACGCCTGGTTCGCCTTGAGCACCAACCTCGTCCCCGGCTGCCATTCGACAACCTGGTACGGGCCGGTACCCACGATCTTGTCACCGGCCGACTCGCTCGACCGGATGCCGAGGACCAGCAGCTCGGGGAACGGCGCGTACGGGCGCGACAGAGTGAAGCGGACAGTGGTCTGGTCGACCTTCTCAACCCCCGACAGCATCCAGAACCGCGCGCGGAGCGGGGAGTCCAGCACCTCACGATAGGTGCCGACGACGTCATCGGCGTCGAAGGCGGTGCCGTCGTGGAAGGACACGTCGTCACGCAGTCGGACCGTCCAGGACAGGCCGTCCGCCGTGGTTTGGGGCAGCGCGACCGCCAGGGTGGGGCGCACCGGGCCGTCGGGGTGGTGCTCGACCAGGCCGTCGTAGATCTTGGCGGCGCCATGGGGGGCGTATCCGGCGAGCGGGTCCAACGACGGGGGCGCAGCACCGACCGCGATCACGAGCGATGTCCCGTCGGGAACACCGGAGGCGGGCGGCGGCGTGTCGCCCGTGCACCCCACCGTGACGAGACACACCACAAGCCCGACCAAGACACCGACACCGCGGCGCGACACAATCGACACGAAGCCCGACAGTAGCCGGGCCGACTGGAGGGAGCGAAAGTGCGCACGGCACTGTGCCAGATCACGACCACCCCCGACCCGGCGGCCAACCTCGACCTGGTGCGCGCGGGCGCGCGGCAGGCGGCCGAGGCGGGCGCGTCGATCGCGTTGTTCCCCGAGGCCACGATGTCGTGTTTCGGTGTCCCGCTACGCCCGATCGCCGAGCCCCTCGACGGGCCGTGGGCGAGCGCGGTGCGGACCATCGCCGACGAGACCGGGGTGGTGATCGTCGCCGGGATGTTCACCCCGGCACCAGACGGGCGGGTGGCGAACACGCTGCTGGTCACCGGCCGCGGGCAGCACATCGGCTACGACAAGATCCACCTGTATGACGCGTTCGGCTTCGCCGAGTCGGACACGGTGGCGCCGGGGGACTCGGTGGTGACGATCACCGTCGACGAGCTGACCCTGGGCGTCGCCACCTGCTACGACCTGCGGTTTCCCGAGCTTTTCCGGGAACTGGCCGCCCTGGGGGCCTCGGCGATCCTGGTCGGCGCTTCCTGGGGTGCGGGCGAGGGCAAGCAGGAGCAGTGGGAGTTGCTGGTGCGGGCGCGGGCGCTGGACTCGACAGCCTGGGTGCTGGCCTGCGGGCAGGCCGACCCGCTCGCGGCCGGACGACCGGTGTCGGGATCGGCGCCGCTGGGGATCGGGTACAGCCTGGTCGCCGACCCCCTGGGGCGCACAGTCGTCTCGGCGGGACCCGCGCCCGAGTTCATGGTCGTGGACATCGATCAAGGCATCGTCGACGCCACCCGCGCGGCGATCCCGGTATTGGCGAACCGTCGACTCTGAATGCGCGGCCCCCAGTCAGCGCCTGAGATCCATACCGAGGTCCAGCGCGGGCGACGAGTGAGTGAGCGCGCCGACCGCCAGATAGTCGACACCGGTCTCGGCGTACGCGCGGGCGAGGTCCAGGGTCAGGCCGCCGGATGCCTCCAGTCGGGTTTCGGTGCCCTTCGCGCGGCGGACGGCCTCGGCGCACTGCTCGGGGGTGAAATTGTCCAGGAGCACGAGGTCGGCGCGTTCGGCGAGTGCTTCGTCGAGTTGATCGAGGGTGTCGACCTCGACCTCGCACGGTAGGTCCGGCGCGTGTGCCCGCACCGCGGCGAGGGCCTTGGCCACCGAACCGGCGGCGAGGACGTGGTTGTCCTTGATGAGGACGGCATCGCCGAGGCCGAGCCGATGGTTGACCCCGCCCCCCTGCCGAACCGCGTACTTCTCCAGCGACCTCAAGCCTGGCAGTGTTTTCCGGGAATCACGGACGGCCGCACCGGTACCTTCGATCGCCGACACCCAGGCGGCGGTGGCTGTCGCGATGCCGGAGAGGTGACAGACCAGGTTCAACGCTGTCCGCTCGGCCGTGAGCAGCTTGCGTGTGTTGCCCCGGACGATAAGGGCGGGTAGGCCGGGCACGGCGGCCAGCCCATCGTCCATACGGGACACCACGGTCAGATCCGTCACCACCTCGACGAAAACGGCCAGTGCGGCGGGCACCCCAGCGAGCACACCCGGCTTGCGCGGAGTGATCTCGGCGACGGCCACCGCGTCGGCGGGGACGGTCGCCTCGGTCGTGGCGTCCGGGCCGTAGCGAAGGTCCTCCGCGAGCGCTGTGCGGATGACGCGCGCGAGATCGTCCCGATCGATGGTCATGCCGCGCCTTTCAGTGTCGTCGGTCGGGCCAGCACCGGCTGCCCCGACGGAGTGAGTCGCACGATCAGGCCGCGTCGCCAGTTCGCGTCGTCGGTCGCCAGGAAGTCGGTGCGCACATGGCATCCACGCGACTCGGTCCTGGTCGCGGCCGAGGCGATGAGCGCGCGGCCGACCAGGGTCAGGGCGGCGTCCTCGACCAACTCGCGAGTCCGAAGTGGACGGTTGACCGCCGAGACGTCGAGTACCGATCCGACCACGGCGAGCCCTTCTGCGTCCCGGCCGATGGCGCCGTAGCGGCTCATCACGCGTTGCAGGGTGTCCCGCGCGGCCACCGGCGCGGAGGGCAACTCCCCCAACACCGCGAGGCGCGGGTCGTCGAGTCGACCGTCCGCGAGGTCGGCCGCGATGGCCTCCGCCGCCCTGGTCCCGACGACCAGACCTTCGAGCAAGCTGTTGGACGCCAGGCGGTTCGCGCCATGCAGACCGGTACTGGCGACCTCTCCCGCCGCGTACAGCCCGGCGACCGCGGTCCGTCCCTCCACAGTGGACACCACACCGCCGCACGCGAAGTGCGCGGCGGGCGCCACCGGGATCGGCTGCGTGCTCGGATCGATGCCGATGGCCAGACACGCGGAGTGCACCGTGGGAAAACGCTTGCGGAAGGTGGCCACGTCGAGGTGGGTGGCGTCGAGGAACACGTGATCGTCCACGCCTCCCGGTTCGGCGGCCAGGTGCCGGGTGATCGCCGCGGCGACCACGTCCCTCGGCGCCAGGTCTTCGAGCGGGTGCACACCGCGCATCACCCGTGCGCCCGTCGCGTCGACCAGCACCGCGCCCTCGCCGCGCACGGCCTCGGTGACCAGCGGGCACCGTCCACGCGCGCCTTGACCGGTGTAGAGGACCGTCGGGTGGAACTGCACGAACTCGATGTCCGCGACGGTCGCGCCCGCACGCAGTGCCAGCGCCAGCCCGTCGCCGGTAGCAACCTCGGGGTTGGACGTCGCCTGATAGAGCTGGCCCAACCCGCCGGACGCCAACAGCACCGCAGACGCCGTCAGCACTCCCGGAACCCCAGCGGCGTCCAACACCATCAGACCAGCGACAGCCCCGGCAGGGGTACGTACAGCCTGCACAGCGACATGGTTCTCCAGGACTGGCACACGACCGTCCCGAGCCGCGGCGAGCAACGCGCGCTCAACCTCGGCACCGGTCGCGTCACCGCCCGAGTGAACGACACGGAACGCGCTGTGGCCACCCTCGCGAGTACGGGCCAACGTCCCGTCCGCGGACGAGTCGAACACCGCTCCCAGCTCACGCAGCCGGGTCACCGCCGACGGACCGCCCGCGATGATCGCCCGAACCGCGTCCTCGTCGCATAAGCCCGCACCCGCGACCAGCGTGTCGGCGATGTGTCGCTCGATCGAGTCACCCTCGTCGTGCTCCCCGGGCAGCACGACCGCGACCCCACCCTGGGCCCACTTGGTGTTGCCGTCCTCGGCGGCCGCCTTCGTGACGACCAGGACCCTCAGGCCCAGTGAGTGCGCGCGCAGCGCGGCCGTCAGGCCGGCGACACCGGTGCCGACGATCACCAGATCGGCGCGCGCCTCCCAGCGTGGACCGCTCACTCGGCACCACCGGGCTGTCCGATCTCGATCATCCGCTGCACCGCGCCCCGCGCGCGGGCCGCGGTCACCGGGTCGACATGAACCTCGTCGGCGCCCTCTCGCAGCGACCGCAGCAGCGCGGCCGGGGTGATCATCTTCATGTAGCGGCAGGACGCGCGGTCGTTGACCGCGGCGAACTCGATGTCCGGCGCGGCCTTGCGCAACTGGTGCAGCATACCGATCTCGGTGGCGACGAGCACGCGCTTGGCGTTGGTCGACTTGGCATGGACGACCATGTCGCCGGTGGAGAGGATCTTGACCTTCTCGCTGGGGACGATGCCCTCGCCCGCGAGGTAGAGCGCCGAGGTCGCGCACCCGCACTCGGGGTGGATGAACAGGTCGGCGTCCGGGTTCGCGGCGGCGCGCTCGGCCAGTTCCGGGCCGTTGATGCCCGCGTGCACGTGACACTCACCGGCCCAGATGTGCATGTTCTCGCGGCCTGTCTCCCGCCTGACGTGCGCACCGAGGAACTGGTCCGGCAGGAACAGCACCTCGCGGTCGGCCGGGATCGAGGCGACCACGTCGACGGCGTTGGAGGACGTGCAGCAGATGTCGGTCTCCGCCTTCACCTCGGCGGTGGTGTTCACATACGACACCACGACCGCGCCGGGGTGTTCGGCCTTCCAGGCACGCAGTTGGTCGCCGGTGATCGAGTCGGCCAGCGAGCAACCCGCGCGGGCGTCCGGGATGAGCACGGTCTTGTCCGGGGCGAGGATCTTCGCCGTCTCGGCCATGAAGTGGACGCCACAGAAGATGATCGTCGAGGCCGTGCTCTGGGCGGCGATCCGGCTCAACGCCAGCGAGTCGCCCGTGTGGTCGGCGATGTCCTGGATCTCGGGAAGCTGGTAGTTGTGCGCCAACAGCACCGCGTCGCGCGCCACGGCCAGGGCGCGCACCTCGTCCCGCCACGCGGCGTCCGCCACCACCCCGCCGTAGGGGGTGAGGTCGATCAGTTCCGCGGTCATGGGGTCCTCCTCAGGGTGTCCGATTTCCGATCCGGAGGTTTTCGCCTTAGGATCGAAAACATGCCGAATGCTACCACCGGGTCACCTCCGATCGCGCACGAAGTCGTCGCCGCGGTACTCCAGGTGAGAGAGGGATCACTACAAGCGTTGCTCTGGGAACGCGGCATGGAGCCGCACGCCTACCGATGGTCACTTCCGGGAGGAACACTGCGGTCCGAGGAGGACGTCGAGGCATCCATCCGGCGCCAACTGGCGGAGAAGGTCGATGTGCGGCAGGTCTCCCACGTGGAACAACTCGCCGTGTTCAGCTCCCCCACCCGAGTGCCGGGCCCCCGGGTCGTCGCGACCGCGTTCCTCTGTCTCGTCCCGTCGCACATGGACCCGGAACTGCCGCCGGACACGGCGTGGCACGCGGTCGACGCACTGCCACTGACCGCGTTCGACCACGAGTCGATCGTGCTGCGCTCCCGAGACCGGTTGCGGTCGAAACTGTCCTACACGAACATCGGTTTCGCCTTGGCCCCACCGGCTTTCACCATCTCGTCGCTGCGCGAGCTGTACTCGGCCGCGCTCGGCTACCGGGTCGCCGCGACCAACCTCCAGCGCGTGCTGTCGCGGCGAGGACTGCTGGTACCGACCGGAGAGACGGCCAAACCCGGCCGCGCGGGTGGACGGCCCGCCGCCGAGTTCCGGTTCGCCGATACCACGATGGCGGTGACCGACCCGTTCGCCGTCCTCCGGCCGCCACGCGGATCTTGATCGTCCCATGTGGACGACCAGGCGCACTGGCGCGGCGGCCGCCGCACTAGGCCAACAGAAGCAACCAGTGCGGATGGGACAGCGGAGCACGGCGCTTCGTCGTAGCGTGGACAGGTGGCCGATTCGCTTCCGCTGTTTCCCCTGCAGGCTGTGCTCCTGCCCGGAGCGAACCTGCCCCTGCACATCTTCGAACCGAGGTATCGCCAGCTCACAGTGGATTTGGTGACCGGCACCCTGCCTGAGCGGCGCTTCGGCGTCATCGCCATGAAGCCGTCGACCGACCACGAGGTCACCGACGTCGCCCAACTCCGCGAAATCGGCTGCTCAGCGGCCCTGCGGCAGGCCAAGCGCCTCCCGGACGGCCGCTACGACATCATCTCGACCGGCGATCAACGTTTCCGACTGTTGGACCTGGACACCACGAGCGCTCCGTACCTGGTGGGAACGGTCGAGTGGGTGCCGGACACCGAGCAGTCGCAGGCCGCGGCCGAGTCGGTGTCCATGCTCACCGCGGCGGCCCGCTCGGCGCACCGGCGGTATTGCACAGCCGCGTGGCAGCGCGAGGACTGGTCGGAGCCCGCCGACGACATGGCCGTGCGCGAACTGGCGCACACACTCGCGGCCGACTGTCTGCTCACGATGGAGGACAAGCAGCACCTGCTGGAGGAGACTCGGCCACTGCACCGGCTGCGCTTGGTCGGAAAGCTGTTGAATCGCGAGGCCGGGCTGCTGTCGGCGTTGCGGGCGGTGCCCGCGCCACCCTCGGAGTTCAACACCAAGTTCAGCCCGAACTGACCAACTCGGCGCACTAGCCGAGCCTGCGCCCCAGGTCGTCGCGTCCATTCCAGGCGGCCAGAAACCCGTAGGCCACCACCGTGCCGAACGGCCACCCCAGGATGCCCCAGTTCGACTCCAACCGAGGCGCGAGCGCCAACACGTCCCCCACCGCGGGCGCCGCGGACACCACATAGCGGCCCTCTGCCCACGAAAGACCCACCCGCATCGCCAGCCAGGCCGCCAGACCGGACCCGATCAACGCGGCCACCAGCACCACGGGCCCGCGTCGCTCCCGGAGCATCCACAGGGCCACACCGGTCAACACGCCCGCGGCGATGCCGAACAGGGTGAACAGAGCCAGGTCGTCGAAGCGGTGGTAGCTCTCGGTCCGCAGCGGCACCAGGCGACCGTCCTCGATCACCTGCGCCAACTGCGTCGGCGCCAGGCGCGACCACAACCAGCCCACCGCCAGCCCCAGCAACGCGATGAACGACAACACGCTCGCCGCGGGCAGCAAGTCGGCTTTGACCACCACGCGGGGTGGTTGGGGCGCCCATGGGACGTACAGGCTCACCGGGGCATCAGCATCGGGCCGGGTCTCGACCGGGTGCTCCGCCACGCCCATACCTCCATCTCGCGGCCACCCGAGCGGTGACCACTGGGCGAGACTATCCGGTCGGCGACACCAACCCGGCGTTGGTCGTCTCGCCGTGTCGGCTGCACCGGGCGGACCACCCGCTCGGGGTGATCTGGACGACCATCCGGCGGGCGCACTCCGCGCAGAAGCGGGGTGGTTCCAGTGCGGCGCGGCCGCCATGACAGGGAGTGTGGTCCCCGTCAGCGGGCGGCTTGCCGCAATGCACGCAGAACATGCCCCTCCTACAACGTGTCGCTCAGTGCCTTGATCGGCATCTTGAGGTCGGCGAGCATATCGATGTCCTGCTGGGCCGGACGGCCCAGGTTGGTCAGGTAGTTGCCGACGATGATCGCGTTGACCCCGCCGAGCATCCCCTTCTCGGCGCCGAGGTCGCCCAGCGTCAGCTCACGGCCGCCCGCGAAGCGCAGCATCGTGCGCGGCAGGGCGAGGCGGAACGCGGCGATGACGCGCAGTGCGTCCTTGCCCTCGACCTGCTCGTACTTCTCGTACGGGGTGCCCGGTTGCGGGATGAGGAAGTTCATCGGGACCTCGTGCGGGTCCAGTTCGGCGAGTTGCTCGGCGAACTCGGCGCGCTGCTCGTCGGTCTCGCCCATGCCGACGATGCCGCCGGAGCAGACCTCCATGCCCGCCTCGCGCACCATGCGCAGGGTGTCCCAGCGCTCTTCCCAGCTGTGCGTGGTGACCACGTTCGGGAAATGCGACCGGGCGGTCTCAAGGTTGTGGTTGTAGCGGTGCACGCCCATGTCGACGAGTTCGTCGACCTGCTCCTGGGTGAGCATGCCGAGCGAGCAGGCGATCTGGATGTCGTTGCCGGACGCGCGGATGGCCTTGACGCCCTCGCGGACCTGCGCGAGCAGCCGCGCGTCCGGTCCACGCACGGCGGCGACGATGCAGAACTCGGTCGCGCCCGTCTCCGCGGTCTGCCGGGCGGCCTCGACCAGGCCGGGGATGTCGAGCCACGCGGAGCGGACCGGGGTCGGGAAGCGCCCGGACTGCGAGCAGAAGTGGCAGTCCTCCGGGCAGCCGCCGGTCTTGACGCTGACGATGCCCTCGACCTCGACCTCGGGGCCGCACCACTTCATCCGCACCTCATGGGCGAGGGCGAGCAGGTCGTCGAGACGATCGTGGTCCAGGCGCAGCACCCGCAGGGTCTGCTCCCGGGTCAGGCCGACACCGCGGTCGAGAACCTGCTCACGAGCGACGGCCAACACGTCATCGACCGCCGCGTCGTTGATCGTGCCGTCCTGGGTGCGCTCGGCGGCTGCCGTCACGGTGTTCCTCCTCGATCCGGGACATGGGTGGAGCTATCCGGGCCAGTGTGCCGCACTCGACCGGCAACGATCAGCGATGTTTCTCACGCCGCGTGGCGAACCGCGAATTCCTTCGCGTCGAACTCCCCGCCCAGCGACGGCGCCAACGCCTGCCTCGCCACGACCGCGAAGTCGCCGACCGAGAGTTCACCGACGTCGGCCGGGAATACCCCGAGCAGGGGCGCCCCCTGCGTCGGCAGGTCTTCGAGATTGCAGCGCGCGGCGAGATCAGGCTCCGCGGGCCAAGACCCTACGACCACACCCGCACAGGCGATACCCCTATGCCGCAACGCCTCCACCGTCAGCGCCGTGGCGTTCAGCGTGCCCAGCCCGGCCTCGGCGACGACCACTACCTGCGCGCCGAGCGACCAGGCGACATCGGCGAGCGTGCCACCGTCGGGATCGAACCGGACGAGCAGACCACCGGCGCCCTCGACGAGGACGAGGTCATGGGTGTCGATCAACTCGCCGACCGCGGTGGCCACCTCGGACGGCCGCACCGGCGGCATCCCCACTCTGCGCGCCGCGGTGTCCGGCGCCAGCGGGTCGGGGAACCGCCGCAACTCCACGGCCGTCACCTCACCGGCGAGGGCCCGCACGACATCGAGGTCGCTCGGCGCACCACCGGTCACGCCGGTCTGGGCAGGCTTGAGC
>JALZNB010000451.1 GCA_030857905.1 Actinomycetota bacterium | reverse complement strand
GTCGTGGACGGCGACCGATGAGGCGCCGCGCCCTCGATCAGGATCGAAGCGGTAATTTGACCGGAACTTCGGGGATCCGAATCGGCTCCGGCCGCGTCGTAGGATCACCGCCCCCGTCCAGCGGAAGGAACGTCATGACCGATCCGACTGATCGTCGGGCTCAACTCGAGGCGCGCAACGCCGCGATGCGGGAGAACGTGGAGGGTCTGCTGACCGACCTGCGTCGCCGGACGGCCGACCTCGCCGAGGCGCAGGCCCGCGCCGCCGCGGTGACCGCGAGCGCGACATCGCGGGACGGTCTGGTCCGCGCCGAGGTCAACCCGGCGGGCGTGCTGACCGATCTGAGCTTCATGCCGTCCGCGTTCCAGCGCTCGACGCCGGAGAAGCTGGCCCGGTCGGTCGTCGAGGTGGCCCAGGCCGCCGCGAACATCGCCCGGCAGCAGGTCGAGGCGACGATGGCACCGTTGCAGGGCGGGGTGACCGACCTGTCCGACCTGATCGAGGGGGCGCCGTCGTTCGGCGACCTGCTGCGCCCGCCCGCGCCACCCACTCCCCCGCCGGGTCGGCGCTCACGTGCCGTGGACGATGACGACGACGAGGGCCTCGGCAGCATCTACGGGGACGGCTCCCGGTGACCGGCGGGTTCGACGTCACCCTGAGCGCGCTGCACAGCGCCGCCAGTGGCTTCGGTAAAGCGAGCGAGATGCTCGGCGACGCGGGCAGGCAACTCGGTGACGGCCTCGGCGCGCAGGGCCAGTGCTGGGGCGGCGACGAGTCGGGGCAGACCTTCGCCAAGGACTACGTGCCCAACTCCGAGTCGATCCTCAAGGCGATCGGCGAACTGACCACGGCACTGGCCGGGATCAAGACCGCCCTGGACGAATCGGCCAACAGCCACCGGGGCACCGACGGCAACAGCGGCCAAGGCTTCGGCCAGATGTACACCTGAGGGAGCCCGAGTGTCGATCAACATCCCGTCGGAGATCACCTGGCTCTTCCCGATCGTGGTCGGGGAAAGCTGGCCTGAGGGTGACGAGGACAAACTCCGCGCCCTCGGCGACGCCTGGCGCACCGCGGCATCGGATGTCTCGGAGGTCATCTCCCAGGCGGGCGACGCCGCGACCCAGGCCCTCGGCGGCATGGAAGGCGAGGCCGCCCAGGCGTTCGGGGACTACTGGGACAAGTTCGTCAACGGGGCCGACGCCTACCTGACCTCGCTGGAGGAATCCAGCAAGGCGATGGGCGACTCGTGCGACAACTGCGCGCTGGAGGTGGAGTACGCGAAGTACGCCATCATCGCGGCGTTGATCCTGCTCGCCATCGAGATCGCGGCACTGGTCGCCGCCGCGTTCGTCTCGTTCGGCGCGTCGACCGCGGGTGTCCCGATCGCGCAGGCGGCGACCAGGATCACTGTGCAGATGATCTTCCGCAAGCTGATCACGGCCATCCTGCGCGAGGTGCTCACCGAGGTCGCCATCGACGCGGCCATCCAGGGCATCCAGTTCGCCAAGGGCGACCGCAAGGACTGGGACTGGGGCAAGACCGGCGGCGCGGCCCTCTCCGGCGCGATCTCCGGCGCGATCGGCGGCGGGATGGACTTCGTCCCGCGACGGGCGAGCGGCCTCGGCGGCAGCGCGGTGGAAGGCGCGGCGCGGGGCGCCTTCGAGGGAGTCGCCTCCACGGTGGCCAACGCGGCCATCACCGGCCAGGACATCACGGCGGGCGACCTTCTGCGTGGTGGCGCTTCGGGCGGTGTCGGCGGCGCGGTCGGCGGCGCCAAGGGGCATTACGACTCACTGGGCGGCCCGGATGGCAGCCCTGGACCTGTCCCGACGCCGGGGAACGGCCCCGGCCCCATCCCAGGTGGGCCGGGTCCCGGTTCGGGCCCAGGTTCGCCCGGAGGACCCGGTTCATCCGGTCCGGGATCGTCGGGTCCAGACTCTTCGGGGCCTGGCCCCTCAGGTCCAGGTTCTCCGGGGTCCCACTCCCCCGGGCCGGGGTCGACCGGTTCGGGGTCATCCGATTCTGGCTCCGGTTCCCCGGGCTCTGGTTCTTCGGAGGGGCGGCCGACTCCACCGGCCACGCCGGGGAACAGCACGGAAACCAGGGCGAGCGGTTTGGCCCCACAACCCGCCTCTGCCCCGAACAGCCCGTCCCTCACCCCGGACGGAGACGGCAGCCGAGGTTCGGCCACCGCGAGCACGCCCGGAGGCGGCCCGACTGGCGGGTCTCCAACGGCGGGTGGCCCGGGGTCGGGCAGCGGCGCGGGCTCCGGCGGCCAGGGCTCGTCTGGTTCGAGCGGCACCCAGGGCGGCAGGCCCACGGGCGGCTTCAGCTCGCCCGGCGGTGGCCCAGGCCCGACCGGCGGTTCAGGTTCTCCCAGCCATTCCAGCCCCGGCGGGGCATCACCGTCCGCGGTGGGCTCCAGTCCCACCGGCACTCCGGGCTCGAACGCACCTGGCACGCCGGGCACCCCCCACTCCAGCGGGACACCACAGCCTTCAGGCGGCCCGAGTCCCACAGGCAACGCGGCCCCCAACACAGCGGGTACACCCGGCACGCCCAACACTCCTGGCCCGGCTGGTAGCCCAGGTTCGGTGGCAGGCCCCAACACAGCGGGTACACCTGGCTCGACCGGTGGCCCCGGATCGATGGCAGGCCCCCATTCCCCGGGCACGCCAACCGGTCCGGCGCCCGGCAGCAACACGGGCGGACCGATCGCGCACGCCCTCGACGGCCGCGCGTCGGGCACTGCGGCACCTGGCGGGCCCAGCCCGACTCCAGGCGCTCCCGCGACAGCGGGCAACCCGATGGCAGGCGGCCAGGGGACCCCCAGCCCCGGGCACGTTCCCGGTGGGCAGGCCATGTCCCCACCACACAGCGGAGGCGGTCCGAGGCCGGATCACGCCCCCGATGGCGGGCCCGGCACCGGCCAGGCACCCCATGCCGGAACGCCAGGCGGCGGACGGCCGGAAGGTCCCCCGGATTCCACGTCGGTGCAGGGCAGCGCGGCCCCCGCCGGATACGCGAACCCGGGTGGCCAACGGCCGGGCGATCCGACGCACGGTCCAGCTCCCGCCGACCGCGCACCAGAGCAGCGTGGCAACGTCCCCACACAGAACGCTCCGACCTTCGGTGGCGCACCGGCGCAGGGTGGCCCGGCGCGCGGCGACCAGGGACCATTCCGGCCCAGCGCCGGCGACCCGACCGGACCGAGCGCGAGGCCCGACGCCGGTGCCCGTCCCGTTCCGAACACCGCCGACCCGTCCTCGCGACCGGACGCCGCTCCCCGGTCCGATACCCCGTCTCGTCCCGAGACCACACCTCGGCCGGACAACGCGGCGCGACCAGACGCCCCGACTCGACCGGATACGACCGCCCGTCCGGACAACACCCGAGCGGACGCCGCGACCCGACTCGACGTCACCACGAGGCCGGAGACCACCGCACGGCCAGACACCACGGCCAAGCCCTCCGCCACCCCGAGGCCGGACAACGGTGACGGCCCACCGCGCTCGGACGCCGACGTCGCCCGCTCCGCCCCAAGCGACAGCACATCGCCCGACCCCACCACCAGCGGCACTCCGACCGACGGCCCGATCCACGGTTCGGAAGACGACGGCCCGGGCGTCGATCCCGACGACTCCCCGTCCGTCGACACCACGAGCGACGGGCCGAAGCCGTCCACTGTGGACGACAACGGCGTCCCGCTCACCTATCTCGGCACCAGGCAGGGCGAGCACCCTTACGCCGACATGGGTGACTACATCCCGATGGGCGGCGACCGCGAGAACGGGATGGGGAGTTACGACCAGCGCACCAGGGACCTGATCGGCGACCACAACCCCTGGGGCGAGCACGGGTCGCGGGACGAGTTCAACCAGAACCACCGGCCGGACGGGACCCACCAGTCGAACAGGTGGCCGCCGCACGATGGGGCCGTGCCCGGTTCGCAGCGTGATGTCACCCTGCCGACCGGCACGGTGCTCGACCGGTTCGGCGGGGAGCGGGGACGCTTCCTGTCGCCGCTGGCAGCAGACGGAACCCCGTACCACTACCGCGAACGAGCCATCTTCCCGGACAACGCCCAGGCTGGCTACCACGTCTACGTGGTGGCCGACCCCGGTGGTCTTCGAGGTGAACTCGCCGACGTGGCACCGGCGCTCGGGCAGTCCGGCGGCGGGCGGCAGTTCACGCTCACGCCGGACAGCAACGTCGAGCAGTTGCTGGCCGAGGGTGTGCTCCGCGAGGTGCACGTCGTGCCCTCGGACAGTCCGTTGCTGCCCGACGACTTCGGTCGGGACGCGCCGGGTGACGCGCTACCCGGTCACCTTCGACCGATCCTGGACGACGGCGGCATCGCCACACCGGCCGGCGCGGCGCTGCTCGATCCGTCCGACACGCGCACGCGGCGCGCGGCGGAGGCGGTGGCCCCGATCTCCGGCCATTTCGTGCTGGACGTGCACAGCGACGGCACGCACGCGGTGGTCGGCGGACAACGACTCTCCGGTGACGACCTCAACGCGCTGGCCCGCGGCCTCGGTTGGAACGGCACCGATCCGATCATCCTGAACGCCTGCGAGGCGGGTCGCGGCCCCGACGGTCTCGCCGCCGACCTGGCCAGGGCCTCGGGTGCCACGGTGATCGCACCGACCGACCGCTCGTGGTCCGGCGAGAACAACACCACGCCGTACTCGTCGAGTTCCGACTACGTCGACGCGAATGGGCGCACCTACCCCCGTATCCCGCCGGACGGTGGATGGAACGCCTTCGGCCCGGACGGTTCGATGACACCGACCGGATCGAACGGCCTGCCGATCGCCGACCCGGCGAACACCCGCGCCCCGGAGTCCACATCGGACAATGCGGGCCCGGCGACACCGGACCTCGACCGGGGACTGATCCAGTCCGACTTCGTCCCGCCGAGGGTGGACCACCCGAACGACCCGGTGCGGATCAGGGTCGACGACAACGCCGCCGCGAACCCGGCCGCACAGGGCGATCCGCTGCGGGCACTGGCCTCCGACGAGCGGCTGATCGGCAGGCCGGGGCTCGACCCGAACACGGCGTACCAAGTGGACGGTCGAGGCACCTACTACACCGACCACCGCGGCATGATCACCCACGCCGACCTGGTCGCGCCCAACACCAGGGACGGCGCCAACCCGGACGTGGATCGGCCCGCGCCGGACACCACCTACCGGGTGGACGTCGACGGCGCCGAGCACCGCTACACCACCGACGACCAGGGATACCCGCCCCGGTACCAGGAGTGGGTCGAACCGCTGACGAACAACCCCGACGCACCCGTCCAGGTTCCGGCACCGGGTCAGCCGCCCGGCGGTCCACTGGGGCCGCTCGGCGACCGCGAGGCGTTCAGCGACCGGACCGACCTGCCGCCGAACACGAAGTTCGAGGTGACAGGCCGTGGAACCTTCTACACCGGGGATCCGGACGCCGACGGGCACGGCAGGGTGGTGGCGGTGGAGGCCCTGTCCAGCCCTGGCGGGCCGAGGGACAGAGCCAACCCGGACCTGAACAACTTCCACCCCAACTGCCAGTACGTCGTGGGCGGTGACTTCGTGATCCAGACCAACGAACACGGCATCGCGCGGGAATCGACCGACGAACGCACCTACGGTCCGAGTCGGCGAGACACCCGAAGCCAGTGGTCGCAGGACATCGTGGGTGCCGTCGGCGGCACCGGCTACGACGGCGGGCACATCAAACCCAACCAGGTGACCCGGCCGACCCCGGACGCGGTCGGGCAGTTCCCCCAGCAGACCGGCGAGAACCAGGGCCGCGGAATGCCGAACAACCGGGACACCTGGTACGGCCAGGACATGCGGGCGGCCAGGGACCAGCGGGCGGGCACCCACACCCGGTGGCACGATTTCCAAGCCGACGGCGGCCCGGTGCCCAGCCAGGTTCACGGCAGGTTCGTCATGGTTGACTCCAGCGGCGCTCCCCGAATCAAGCTCAGGAGATACGACAATGTCTGACCCGGACCGCACGGTGTCCGAAGTGGAGCAGACGCGGCGGTACGAGGAACTGGTGCAGCGCGTCGGAATCGCGCTGTTGGGCGTCGCGCCGCAAGGCTGGCGCCGACTGGATCTCGTCGCGAAGATGAGTTCGACCGTCCAGGACTACGGCCTGGTCGTGCTCATGGCGGACGGCACGGCCGCGGAGGTGGACCCGCCGGAGGACGCGGCGAAGGCGCTGGTCGAGCTGCGCGAGTTGATGTACCGGCCGGAGCGCGGAACCTGGTTCTCGCTGCGGTTCGTCATGAACCCGCCCACCGAGTACCACACCTTCTACAACTTTCACCACGATCCGCGGTGGGACCCGCCCGCCTCGGAGGAGATGTTCGGCCGTGACCTGCGACGGTTCCCGCGCCCACCGGCGGAGGTGCCGGACTGGTTGCGGCGGATGTTCCGGCAGGCGCCCGCGGACACGGCCTCGGTGGACCCGCTCGGAATCCCGGGACAGCGCGATCTCACCCGGCTGATCACCGATGTCCTCGTTCAACGCGCCCCCAGCGACTGGGAGCAGATCCGGGTAGGCTTCCGAGCCGCGGGCGGCCATGTCGAGCTGCGTGGACAGGTGATCGGCATCGACGGGGCGCTGCGGGACTGGGCCCCGCCATCGGAGGTCGCCGACCTGTGCACCCGAC
>JALZNB010000415.1 GCA_030857905.1 Actinomycetota bacterium | reverse complement strand
GGGGTAGCCCGAGGCAAGGCGGCGCGTGCTCGGGCCACGACCGGCGTGAGCGATGAACGACGGGCCCCGGCCAAGTCGCGGCAGACGTCGGCGGCGGGCGCCACCGTGGTCGCCCCCCCGAAGCCCGCGCGCCCGGAACGAGAGCGAGCGGCTCGACCAGGTCGGCCTCGTACTCCGGCCGCCGAGCGGGCGTACGCACGCCGGGCACAGCGCGATGGTGTGGGTGTCGTCTCTCGGCCCGCCGCCTCCACTGAGGAGGCGACCGGTGGGCGTGCGTCGTTCGTCGTGCTCATCATCGCGCTCCTCGCTGTCGGTGTGGCCGCGACTCTGTGGTTGACCACGCAGGCCGTCGCGGACTCCTATCGATTGGAACAGGCCAAGAAAGAGGCCACCCGCCTCGCCGAACAGGCCGCCGAGTTGCAGCGCGAGGTGACCAAGCAGGAATCGGCGCCCGCGCTGGCCCAGCGGGCAGGCGCACTGGGCATGGTTCCGGCGGGCGACCCGGCACGGATCGTGGTGCGTTCGGACGGAACGGTCGAAGTGATCGGCGAAGCCAAGCCGGTGCCTCCGCCACCCCCGCCGCCCGGTATCCACACTCCGGCTGGGCAGACACCCGCCAGCGCGCAAACCCCGGCTGGGCAAACTCCAGCTGGCCAAGCCTCGACTGGCCAAGCCTCGACTGGGCAAACTCCGGCTGGCCAAACTCCGGCTGGGCAAAACTCGGCTGGGCGGACGCCCGCCGGTGTGCAAACCCCAGCGGGTCAAGGCGCGTCTGCCGGTGGGCAGACGCCAGTCGCGGGACAGACACCGGCCGGCCAAGCCAGATCCGCAGGCAACCAACAAGCGCCCGCCGGTAATGACCCGACATCCGCGAGCAACCAACAGCCGCCCACCGGCAACCAACAGACATCCGCCCGGTCGGGAAACTCAACGCGACCGCCGCCAGGCGGAGACGGCTGATGCCCCGCCGGTACCAGCCCGCTCCGCCGCGACTTTCCGTCGCGCGGCGGGCGGCACCGGCGGCCCGACCGCGCACACCGCAGCCCACGGCCAGGTCAGCCGCTCGCAGCACCATCACCCCGCGCGCGGAGATCGCGAACGGGGAGCCACAACGCCGACGTGGTGATCGTGTCGTTGATCCAGACCGTCGGGAACGACGATGCACTGGTTGTGGCGAGCCGCAATGCGGATGTGGTGATCCTGCCGTTGATCTAGACCGCTGGATACGGCGATCCGCTGGTTTCGGCGAGCTGATAGTGGGCATCTGTGCTGGCGTGCGGGGAAATGCCTCCTTTCGTGGAGTTCTCAGAACGGTGGAGCTCGGGCACCGGACAGACCGCGCACGACACCGCCTGCGGTCACCACGGGTGAGCGGTTCAGGACATCGCGGCTCTGGCTCGCACCCCTCGGGACCGAGGCCGTGGTCACCCCATTCCTTCGGGCACGCGCCCTCCGCGACCAAGGCCGCGTGCCCGCCGTTGTCGATGCCGTCGCAGCGGTTTCACGGCGGATTGCCGTGTTGGCATGACGATCAAGTCGGTGAGCCTCAGCGCGACATCGCGTTGGCGAAGATCGCCACCACACCCGCCTCACTGAACGGGTTCTGCCTCCGGCCGTACACGTTGGCCCTCGACCGGGTGACTCGGATCTTAGGGGCCACGCGGCTCCGAGTGTCGCGGGTGGCGGATGGCGAGTTCGCCGCTTTCATCGTGGGTGTGTGGTGTGGTCAGTGCGTGAACGAGATGATCGCCGGGGTGTCGGTGTGGCACGCGCACCGCGGGGGCGATGGCAGGCGCGATCTGGTGCGCGCGTCGAGGTTGTCGAGTGGACAGCTTCGCGCCGATGACGTGTGGCTCTGGTCGGATCATGACCGTGCCGGGTCTGTTGGTGGCGGATGTTCGCTTGCGGCCTTGTCGGGGGACGTTCGGGTTCGGGACACCGGGGCGGACTGGGTGGTCGTCAGATCCTCTGGCGGTGGTCAGGGGCAGCGTCGTGATGCCGAACTCTTCGCCAGTGCGGACGGTGTGTGCGACGGATCGTCTGGTGGCCGTGGCTTGGGGTGGTGGAGGGTGTCGTGTTCCGATCGTGGAACGGGAAGCGATGCCGAGGGTGTGGTTGGCGCCGGGATGGGGACTCTCGGGTCGCCTGTGATTCCGTGCGGTGGGCTGGGTGATGTGCCTGGGCGGCAGCGTGCCTTGGTGGTGGCCCGGCAACGGCAGTGGGACGGCCGTGGGAGTCAGCCAGGGCGCAGCGGCGCGAGGAAGCCAACCGGGGGATTCGGTAGGGG